>DASTYR010000314.1:0-4398 GCA_035764795.1 Solirubrobacterales bacterium
CGCCGGCGGTTCCCGTCCCACCCACCACCACGCCGACCATCAGCTCGGTGATCTGGTCGGCGAGGTCCGCGGTCATGACCCGAACCGGCTCGGCGTCCGGGCGTAGCTTGCGGTTGAGGACGAGCGAGGTCGGGTTGCGCACGCCGTCGTTGGCGATCGTCTGCGCCACGGTCGCCATCTGCAGCGGCGTCGCCAGGACTTCCCCTTGGCCGATCGCGCTGACTCCCAGATCCAGTTCGCTGCCGATCTCGGTCGGGATGCTCGCCTCGGGGAGCTCCATCTCCCGCACCGCGTCGGCCGCGTAGAGGGTGGGGGAGCTATTGAAGCCGAACCGCTCGGCAACCTCGACCAGCTTGTCGTTGCCGACCTCCGGCCCGAGCGGGGCGAAGACGGCGTTGCACGAGTGGGCGAAGGCCTCGGTGAACGTGCCGCCACAGAACTCGCCGTTGGCGTTGTAGATGAAGCGACCGCCGACGTTGATGCCGTCGCTTATTTCGAATTCGTCGTCGAGCGAGACGGCGCCCTCCTGCAGGGCCGCGGTGGTGGTGACGAGCTTGAAGGTCGAGCCGGGCGGGCGGGGCGCCGAGAAGGCCTGGCCGGCCAACGCACGCACGTTGCCGCTGCGCGTGTCAAGCACCGCGATGCCGCCGAGGCGGCCGGCCAAGGCCGCCACCGCCGTCTCCTGGAGTTCCGGGTCGACGGTCGTCTTCAGCGGGGCGCCCGGCCGCGGCTCGGCCTGAGCAAGGGTGCGGCTCGCACCCGTCGCCTCGTCGACTGCGAGCAGCTGACCGCCGGGCCTGCCGGCAAGCCTCGCGTCGAAGGCCTCCTCGAGGCCGCTGATCCCGACCGGCGTGCCCGGCGGAAAGCCGCGGCGGGCGAACTCGGGCAGGTCCTCTTCTTCGGGCATGCCGACTTCGCCGGTGACGTCGATGGCGGCGCTGCCGATCGGATGTTCGCGCGCTTCGGCCGGGCCTTCGGCGAGCGGCGTGCCGTCACGAGCGAGGATCGGCGCCCGCGGCGCCAGCTCGACGTCATTCTCGACGCGCTCGCCCGCTCGCAGGCCGGGCAGGACATGGCTCGGGCCCCAGGCCACGCCTTCCGCCGACACCGGCAGCTCCAGCTCCGCCTCGAACGGACCGAACGCGGCGGTTCCGACCTCTGCCTCCACCGGCACGACGGTGGCGCCGTCGCGCTCACTCGGGTCGCCAACCTCGCCGAGCTCCAGCTCCCGCAACGTCGCCACCTCGGCCGCATCGCGGTAGGCCGCAGCGAATTCGTCTTCGGAGAGCGAACGCCGCGAGCCCGGGTCCAGCTCCCGATACATCGCGCCGTAGTCCGTTCGCTCCCAGGCCGCCGCAAACCGCTCGACGACCTCCTTCTCGGGTGAGCCCGACATCCCGCTGCTCGCCCCCCAGATGAATGCAAAGAAAGCGACGATCGATAGCGGCAATGCTCGCGTCAAAAGCCGCCTTCTCCGCTCCACCTCCGATGCCTGCCTCTTCACGGTCCGAAAGGTAATGACGAGGGAGGTCGGGTACTGCTGTCCGCGGCTTGTACTTTTTCGGATGAGTAGGGCAGCCGCAGGCTGACCTCCGAAAAAGTTGAGCGGGCAGCAGTACCCGACCTCCCCGCCTTAATCAGCCGGTGCAAGGACCGGTATCCACCGGCGAGGACGCTTCACCGAGAGCGGATCGGACCACGTCGTTCGGGATCGCATAGCCACCACTCGGCCCCGAGGTGGTCGAAGCAAAAACCGTGGCGAGAACGCGACCCGCGGAATCGACGAGGGGACCGCCCGAGTTGCCGCTGCGGACGCTGCCGCGCAGGAAGACGATGCGCCGGCGATAGGGCCCTTGCCCGTACGCGTCCTCGCTGACCACGCTGCGCGTGTCGCCGAGTCGGGCCGGGGCCAGCGAGTAGGGACCGTTTTCCGGATAGCCGAGCACGGCGCCGGACCGACCCCGCCGCGGCTCTGAGGCGATCGGCAATGGCGGGATGGCGGCGTCGACGCCGAGCACGGCGAGGTCGTTGACCGTGTCGTAGTGGACCGCCTCGGCATCGACCGATGCCCCGTCGGCGGTGCTGACGCTGGTATCGCTCTGGCCGGCGACGACGTGGGCGTTGGTGACGACGAGGCCCGGGGCGGCAACCCAGCCGGACCCCTCGACGCCGAGTCCGCAGGCGGTGCCCAGCACGCGGACGACCGAGCGGCCGGCGTCCAGGACGTCGGGATCGGCGGCGATTGCCGCGCTCGGTGGCGCCACCGGCATCGTCGGGCCGGCGATCGACGGCGCCGGATCGACTCGGTTGAGCGCATTCAACAGCGGCCCGGACGGCGGCATCACCTGGTTGAGGCCGCGCAGAATCGAGGAGCGCTGAACGTCGATCCGCAGTTGCGCAGCGCCCGGGGCGTGGAGGGCCACCGCGCCGAAAGCCCAGGCAAGGGCGAGGGCGAGGGCGCCGACGAGCACGGCGCCCCCCGCACCGTCGAGGGAATGCAGGAGGCGACCGCGGATCAGGTGCGAGCGCATGCCGAGTGCCAGCCTCTCGACGCTCACCGCCATCAGCGCGCCTGCCAGCAGCGCCCCCAGCGCGGCGAAGAGCGGGGCGTAGGGGGAGCGCGAGCCCTCGTTCAGCAGCAGCGGCGCGAGGCGGCCGCCGGCGAAGGCGCCGGCGCCGAACCCGACCAGGGTAAGGGCGCCGACGATGAGGCCCTGCCGGTAGCCCCACAGCGCCAGGACGGCGGTGAAGGCGACGATCGCCCAGTCGAGAACGGTCACGCGCGAATACAAGCAGGCGCGTCCCCGCCATTTCGGCCCGCGACTTACGTTCAGTAAGCTGAGCCCAGGGTGGACGCGACCAGTTCAGAGCGGACGACCACGCTCGCGGAAGGGTCGGGTTCCGTCTGTCCTCACGTCCACGCCGCGATCGAGATGATCGGCAAGCGGTGGACCGGCGCCATCGTGTGGGCGCTGGGCGAAGGTCCGCTGCGCTTCGGCGAGCTTGCGAAGGCGGTGCCGGGGCTTTCGGACCGATTGCTCTCGCAGCGTTTGCGAGAGCTGGAGGACGAGGGTTTGGTCGTTCGCGAGGTCGAGCCGGGCGCGCCGGTTCGCGTCATCTACTCGCTGACCGAGGCGGGGGCCGATCTCGGCCCGGCGCTGGCGGCTCTGCGCAATTGGGCGCAGCGCCACCGGGCCGGTTGAGGGGCGTCGGCCGCCGCGACTAATCTCGGCGGCATGGACCTACCGGGGCCGTTTCCGGTCGGGCGCTACGCCCGCAAGCTCGAGGAGGAGATGCGGCGACGCGCCCGCGTCTCGCTGATCGGCGAGGTGACCGGTCTCAGCCGCAGCAAGGCGCAGGCCTACTTCGAGCTGCGCGATCCCGAGGGCGCGGTGCCCTGCGTGATCTGGCTAAACGACCTCGAGAAGCTCGATCTTCCCCCAGGTGGGCTTCGCGACGGCGCCGAAGTCGTCGTCGGCGGAGGACCGAACTACTACCGCGGTAGCGCCCACGCCTCGCCTAGCTTCGCCTTCCGCGCCACTGACGTACGACTGGCCGGAGAGGGCGACCTGCTGGCACGGCTCGAGGCCCTCCGCAAGCAGTTGCGGGCCGAGGGACTCTTCGAGCTGCAGGGGAAGCTGCCGAGGCCCCGTCTGCCGCGGACGATCGGCGTCGTCACTGCCGAGACGGGGGCGGCGCGGCGCGACCTCCTCGCCGGCCTGCAGCGGCGCGGCTGGGCGGGAACCGTCGTCTGGGCTTTCGCCCCGGTCCAGGACCGCCGTGCCGCACCGGCGATCGCGGCGGCGATCCAGGACCTGGCAGCGCGACCGGAGATCGAGACGATCGTCGTCGCCCGCGGCGGCGGCAGCCTCGCCGACCTCTGGGCCTTCTGCGACGAGACGCTCTGCCGCACCGTGGCGATGCTGCGGGTGCCGGTGGTTAGCGCGGTCGGCCACGCCCGCGACTCGACCCTGATCGACGACGTTGCCGCGGTCGCCTGCTCGACGCCAACCCACGCCGCCGAGGCGGCGGTGCCGCTCGACTGCGAGGTGGCCCGCGAGAGCCTCGAGCGCTGCGCGGCGGCCTTGCGCCGGGCGGGGGAGGGGGCCGTGCGCAGTCGCAGCCGTCACCTCGTCGCCCTGGCCCGGGGGCCGGCGCGGGCGCTGCGCCGCGAGCGTGTCGCCCTCAATCAGAAGACGCGCGAGATCCGCGCCGCCGCCGAGCGTGGGGTAGCCGAGCGGGCCGCCTTCCAGCGGCGGATCGCGCTGGTCGTCCTCGACCGGGCCGCGCGGCGAGCGGCGGGCCCGGAAGCGCAGCGACGCCGCGAGGCCCTGCAACGGGCCGAGGTCGCCTTCCGCGCCCACGACCCCGAGCGCACGCTCGAGCGCGGCTACGCCC
>DASTYR010000315.1:0-3817 GCA_035764795.1 Solirubrobacterales bacterium
GGAGCACGCTGCGCGGTACCGGGGCGCAGACGAGGACCCGCGGGGGGTGACCGATCCGCTCATGACGGCGACGACCACGCTGGCGCCCAGCGCCACGGCGGTGCAGGCACTCCTCCAGCGGCAGGCCGGTCCTTCGGGCCAGCGCCGCACCGATCTCGCGCGCCGGATCGAAGCCGCGAGACCAGGTGCGTAGGCGGGCGGTCGGCACCGGCACGATCGCGCCGCTCAACAGGCTCGCCGGGGCCAGCCAGTGGATGCGCTCGGCCATCGTCTCGGCGACGGGAAGCAAGCGGCGGAACTTGAGGGCGGCGACGAGGTCGCGGGGGACGCCTTCGTGGGCGGCGGTGGACCAGGCTCGATCGATCCCCGCGGGACCCAATCCGTCGATCGGCTGGGCGAAGGCAAGGCGACGACCACAGCGTGTGCAGAGGGTGGCGCCGCTCCTGCAGCCACGCCCGCACGCGGCGCACCGCGGCGGCACCAGTCCCTCGCCGACGATCTGCAACAGCCGCATCGCCCGATGCTCGCGAGCCGCGGCGCGCGCGTGGCGCGCAGAAGGTCAGAAGTTCGTCAAGCGTTTGCGCCGCGTGCCGCGATCGCGCCGATCACGATGCCGGCGGCCGGCAGCTGCGTGCCCTCGAGCAGGATCGAGTCGCGGACGCAGGCGCCGGCGCCGATCAGGCAGCCGTCGCCGATCACCGCCGGCCCTTCGATCCGGGCACCCTCCCCGAGCTCCACTCCCGCGCCGACCAGCACCGGCCCTTCGACCTCGACGCCGTCCAGCGGCGAGTTTGACCAGACCTCCTCCCCCACCGCCGGAGCGTCCCGGTCGACCGCGACGGCGCCGCGTAGGGCGTCGAGGTTCCCCTGCCGCAACTCCTCGAGGTTGCCGATGTCGTTCCAGTAAGCCTCGATCTCGTGCGAGTAGAACGGCACGTCGGCCTCCAACAGAGCGGGGAAGACATCGGTCGCCCAATCGGCGAACCCCGGTGGGTCGTCGGGACCGGCGAACTTGGCCTTGCCAGGCTCTGGGAAGAAGTCGAATATCTCCGAGCGGAACATGTAGATGCCGCAGTTGGCGAGGTCTGAGAGGGCCTCGGCGGGGTCGGGCTTCTCCTGGAAGCCCTGGATGCGCCCGTCGGCCCCGGTGATGGCGACGCCGAACTGGCTCGTGTCGGAGACGCGCTTGGTCGCCAGCGTCGCGATCCCGTCGTGCGACTCGTGGAACGCACGCATCGTGCCCAGGTCGATGTCGGTGAGCGCGTCGCCGGAAATCACCAGGAACGAGTCGCCAAGAAAGCCCGCCGCCCCACGCACCCCGCCCGAGGTCCCGAGCAGCTTCTCCTCGCGGCTGTAGGAGAGCTCGATGCCGAAGCGCGAACCGTCGCCGAAATGCTCTTCGATCAGCTCCGGGAACCAGTGCACGTTCGCGATCGTCTCGCGAAAGCCGTGGCGGGCGAGCAGGCGGGCGATGTGCTCCATCACCGGCCGGTTCAGCACCGGCACCATCGGCTTCGGCATCGCGTAGGTGATCGGGCGCAACCGGGTGCCGAGCCCGGCTGCCAGGATCATCGCGCGCATCGACTCAGGTGCCCTGGTCCCAGCTCGCGAGGTACTTCGTCTGCGCCTCGGTCAGCTCGTCGATGCGAACGCCCTTCGAGGCAAGCTTCAGCCGGGCGATCTCCTGGTCTATCTCACGCGGCACCGGGTGCACCTTCGTCTCCAGGCTCTCGTGGTTCTTGACCATGTACTCGGCGGCCAGCGCCTGGTTGGCGAAGCTCATGTCCATCACCGCCGCCGGATGCCCCTCGGCCGTCGCCAGGTTGACGAGCCGGCCCTCGGCCAGCAGGAAGATCTCACGGCCGTCCTTGAGCTGATGGCCCTGGACGAGCGGGCGTGCTTCGTAGGTCGACTCGGTCCGAGCCTCGAGGTCGCCCTTGTTGATCTCGACGTCGAAGTGACCCGAGTTGCAGACGACCGCGCCGCTCTTCATCACGTCGAACATCTCGCCGGCGACGGCGTCGCGATTACCGGTCACCGAGATGAAGATGTCGCCCTGCTTGGCTGCCTCGACCCCCGGCATGACGTCGAAGCCGTCCATGACCGCCTCCAATGCCCGCAGCGGGTCGACCTCGCAGACGATCACATGGGCGCCGTGTCCCTTGGCCCGCATCGCCACACCCTTGCCGCACCAGCCATATCCGATCACGACGACGCGGAGGCCGGCGATCAGCATGTTGGTGGCGCGGATCACCCCGTCCAGCGTCGACTGTCCGGTCCCGTAGCGGTTGTCGAAGAAGTGCTTGGTGTCGGCGTCGTTGACGGCGACGATCGGGAAGCCGAGCTTGCCCTCGGCCTCGAGCGCTTCCAGCCGGATCACGCCGGTCGTCGTCTCCTCGGTGCCGCCGTAGACCTCTGACAGCTGCTCGGGGCGCTGCCCGTGCAGAACGCTGATCACGTCGGCGCCGTCGTCCATCGTGATCTGCGGGTGCTTGTCGACTGCCGCCTCGATGTGGCGGTAGTAGGTCTCGTTGTCCTCGCCGTTGATCGCGTGCACCTCCGCGCCGTAGCGATCGACAAGGGCCGCCGCCGTGTCGTCCTGGGTCGAGAGCGGGTTGGAGGCGCAGAGGGCGACGTCGGCGCCGCCGGCCATCAGCGTGCGGACGAGGTTCGCCGTCTCGGTGGTGACGTGCAGGCAGCACGCCAGCGTGATCCCCTCCAACGGCTTCTCGCGCTCGAAGCGCTCACGGATCTGCCCCAGCACGGGCATCTGTCGATCGGCCCACTCGATCCGTTTCTGCCCGGCGTCGGCAAGAGCGAGGTCGGCGATGTCGTAGTTGGAGGCGGCGGTTGCCATCGGGTCCCTTTCCTATTGCTGGAAGCGGTGGAGACAGGCAAGGATACGCGGATTGCCCGCATGGCTCAGGGACGTTCGAGCAGCCCGCCCGCGGCGGAGACGCGATCAGTCGCTCCCGCTGCGCGAAGGGAGTTCGAACTGCATGATCGATGCGGAAACTCGGATCGAGTCCTCGCCACTCTCCGCCATGCGCGTAGACGACCGCTCTCTGACCTCAAAGAGCCGCTCCAAGGCATCGTCCAAGACCTCCTTGGCTTCATTCCAGCCCTGTCGGTCAAGATGCAGCAGCGATCGACTCAGGTGATTGTCGATCGTGTCAAGTACGCCGGCCTGCATCGCCTCGTTGAGATCGCCGCCGATCAGACGGAGGATGCCGATCACGATCTCCTGCCGGTTCCTGCTCGGCAACGAGGCCCACGTCTCGTCATCGAAGAAATGCGGCACCGTTGCTCGGTAGAAGTGCTCCATAGCCCCGCGCCGCTTCACACTCCTCACGGGCTCGATGCACCCCAGCTCACGGAGCCTGTCTACGTGGTACCAGACGGCACTGACGCTCTTGTTCAGTTCACTGGCGATTTCTTTCGTGCTGGCAGGACGAACCGCGAAGACACCGAGTGCATGAGCACGCGTCTCATGTGAGAAAGCCGCGACGAGGCGGTCGTCGAGCAATTGCGGTGCTTTTTGCTTTGCAGGCATGGTCTCTGCACGGAGACTAATGGGAACTCTGGAGATGGTCGGCTGACTTTGATCAATTTGCGGCCTTTCCTCGCTGGAGCCGATCGTTTAGGGAAATTGAGCAATCGTTAACGCGTGCACCGCTCCTCCCGAAAGGAGGTGACTACACGTGTTGACGATTCACAACGGCATGCGGCAGGTTCCGGCCGCCGCCATCAAGAAGGGCGCATAGGCTGCGCCGGCTCGGCTCCTCTTTGAGGGGTCGAGCCAATTTTTTCCTCGCAG
>DASTYR010000316.1:0-5303 GCA_035764795.1 Solirubrobacterales bacterium
CGGCGGCTTCGGTCTCGCGCTCGGTTTCGCCGGCTGGGCGATCCGTCGCCTCAGCGGCTTCGAGGCGCAGGCGCCGATCTCCGGCCAGCGGGCGATGCGGGCCGAGGTGTTGCGGGCGACCCTGCCCTTCGCGCGTGGCTACGGGATGGAGCTGGGGATGACCGTCGACGCGGTCCGCGCCGGCTATCGCCTGCGCGAGTACGAGCTCGACCTCTCGCATCGTGCCACCGGTCGCAGCCTCTCGGGCTTCGTCCACCGGGCCCGTCAACTCGCCGACTTCGCCCGGGCCTACCGAGCGCGGAGGTGATCGCCTCCGCGCCCCTGTCGGCGGCCCGGGCAGCCGGTCAGCTTCGTTTGGCGTAGTCGCCGATCTCCCCGAAGTCGACCATCACGCAGGGCTCCGAGCCGACGACCTCGGCGTCATGGCCGGGCGGGATCGCCATCACGTCACCGGCGCGGACCTCGGTCTCCGTGCCGTCGTCCATGTAGACGCGCATGGCTCCGGCGAGCACGTAGGCGAAATGGGCGACCTGACAGGAGTCGGTGCCGGCGATCGGCTTCACGTTCTCCGACCACTTCCAGCCGGGCTCGAACGTCCCCTTCCCGACCGGGTGCCCGGCAAGTTCGACCACCTCTGCCTGACCTTTGCCTTCGAACGGGCGGACCTCGTCAGGAGAGTCGAAATTCTTGACTTCCGCTGCGGCCATGGTGGCTCCTTCCGTAGGGTCTGAGCCCTGCCCGTACCGACCGTACACATGCCGCCATGCTGAGACAAGCTCCGGGCTGAGTGACGGTGATCCTCGCGATCGACCAGGGGACGACCGGGACGACCTGCCTCGTCTTCGACGGCGAGGGACGCGTCGCCGGCCGCGCCTACTCCGAGCACGAGCAGCACTTCCCGCGCCCCGGCTGGGTCGAGCACGACGCGAACGAGATCTGGGAGACGACGCTGCGGGTCGGGGCGGAGGCGATCGCCGACGCAGGCATCGGCGGCGCCGACCTCGACGCGATCGGGATCACCAACCAGCGAGAGACCGTCGTCGCCTGGGACCCGGTCAGCGGCGAGCCGCTCCATCGGGCGCTCGTATGGCAGGACCGCCGGACCGCCGAGCGCTGTGAGGAGCTGCGGGCGGCGGGCTTGGAGGCGGCAGTGCGCGAGCGCACCGGTCTCGTCATCGACCCCTACTTCTCCGCCACCAAGATCGAGTGGCTGCTGCGCAACGGCGAGGGGATGGAGGGGGCGGTCTTCGGCACCGTCGACTCCTGGCTGCTCTTCAAGCTGACCGGCCGCCACGTCACCGACTACACGAACGCATCGCGGACGATGCTGTTCGACATCCACCGGCTCAGGTGGGACGAGGAGCTGTGCGGGGCGGTCGGCGTCGACCCGACCCGGCTGCCCGAGCCGCTTCCCTCCGCCCACGTCTTCGGCACCACCTCGGCCTTCGGCGGCGAGGTGCCGGTGGCCGGCGTCGCCGGCGATCAGCAGGCGGCGCTCTTCGGCCAGGCCTGCCACGCGGCGGGGACTGCCAAGAACACCTATGGGACGGGGAGCTTCGTCCTCCTCCACAGCGGCGAGGAGGCGCCGCCGCCGGCGCAGGGCCTGCTGACCACGGTGGCCTGCTCGACCGGAGAGAAGCCGGCGTATGCCGCCGAGGCCTCGATCTTCGTCACCGGCGCGGCGGTGCAGTGGCTGCGCGACGGGCTCGGGCTGATCGTCGAGGTGTCGGAGACCGAGGCGCTGGCCGCATCGCTGGAGGGCAACGAGGGCGTCTACTTCGTGCCTGCTCTGACCGGCCTCGGCTCGCCTCACTGGGACCCCTATGCGCGGGGGACGATCGTCGGCCTGACGCGGGGCAGCGGGCGCGCTCACCTAGCGCGGGCGGCGCTGGAGGCGATCGCCTACCAGACGGTCGATGCGGTGCGGGCCGAGGAGGCCGCTTCCGGCCAGGCGCTGGCGGAGTTGAAAGCCGACGGCGGCGCGACCGCCAACGGCTGGCTGATGCAGTTCCAAGCCGACGTGCTCGGCGCGCCCGTGGTCGTGCCGGAGATCACCGAGACCACCGCGCTCGGCGCGGCCTACCTGGCCGGGATTGCGACGGGCCGGTGGAGTGCCGAGCAAGTGGGGGATATGTGGCGCGAGGCGGCGCGCTACGAGCCGCGGATGGGCGACGACGAGCGCCAGTCTCTGCTCGCCGACTGGCATCGGGCGGTCGAGCGGTCTCGCGCCTGGGCGACCTGACCGAACTCTCTTCCAAGAAACTTCAAAGCCGCCGCAGAAAATTGGCATTTGACGCACAACCCGCGACTTACTGTCTGAGACCATGCCAGAATGGAGGCGATGAGAGAAGCGTGGACTGACGACAGGCTCGACGACCTCAACGACAAGGTCGACGAGGGATTTCGGCGAGTAGACGCCCGTTTTAACCAGGTCGACGCCCGTTTCAATCAGGTAGACGCGCGGTTCGATGCGATGCAGGCGCATATCGACAATCGGTTCGACGGGGTGGACCGCCGGTTTGAAGGTTTGGAGAACCGCTTCGCCGCGCTGCAGCGTGTCCTGATCGTGACCAACGCGAGCATCGTCGTCGCCCTGGTCGGCCTCTTCGCGACGCACCTTTGATTCGCGCGTAACCGCCGCCGCGGGCAGGGGTACGCACAGCCACAGCCGGCCAGGCCGGCGCCCCCATCCATGCCCGATCTCAAGCCACAGGTCTACAAGGACGAACGCCCGGCGGAGTACTTCGACCGCTTCCACGCGCGGGCGCGAAAAGGCGTCGGCTGGACCTACCCGCTGGTCCGCGCGATCGTCACCCCGATCTGCCTGCTCCTCTACCGGACCCGCGCGATCGGGGTCAAGAACGTGCCCAAGGCCGGCCCGGTTCTGCTGGCCCCCAACCACTTCAGCCAGATGGACCACTTCTTCGTCGGCCTCTACCTGCGGCGGCAGGTCCGCTTCATGGCCAAGTCACAGCTGTTCGGACCGCCGGTTCTCACCTACATCTACACCCACGGCGGTGTCTTCCCGGTGCGCCGCGGCCACAAGGACGAGGAGGCGTTCGAGACCGCATTCACGATCCTCGAGCAGGGGGGCATGCTGCTCGTCTACGCGGAGGGCGGCCGCTCGCGCACCGGCGAGCTGGGGGAGGTCAAACCGGGCATCGGCCGCATCGCGCTGGAGTCCGGCGTGCCAGTCGTCCCGGTCGCCGTCCACGGCTCCGAGAGCGTGCGGCGCTGGAAGCGCTTCCGCTTCCCGAAGGTCACCGTCCAGTTCGGCGAGCCGGTCTCCTTCCCGGTAGAGAAGGATGCGAGCCGTGAGCGTCAGCTCGAGGTAGCCACCACGGTCTTCGAGCGGGTCCGCGAGATGTACCGGGAGCTGTCTACTCGTAACGGGCGCCGAGCTTCTCGTAGAAGCTCGGATCGTGCCCGGGCGTGACGATTGCGCTCGGGTACTCGCGCTTGAAGAGCCTCAGCTCCTGCAGCGAGCGCCGGTAGTTGTGCGCGTCGAAGGGGCGCGGTGCCAGCGGCGCGCTGCCGTCGAGCTGGGCGGCGGTGTAGACGACGTCGCCGCCGATCACGAAGTCGCGCTCCTTCAGCCGGGCGATGACCGACATGTGGCCGGCGCTGTGGCCGGGCGTGTAGGCGAGTCGCAGCGAGCCGTCGCCGAAGAGGTCGAAGCAGCGGCCGAAGGTCGCGTATGAGTCGATCCCACCGCGATCGAAGTCGACGGTGCGGTAGTCGAAGGCGTAATCGAAGTGGGCGCGGCGGTAGCCGTGCAACTGCGGGCTCGGCCCGCCGGTGGCGAAATTCCACTCGACCTCGCTGACGACGAAGGTCGAGGCGGGGAACTCCGAGATGGCGGAGGTGTGGTCGAGGTGCAGGTGGGTCATGACCACGATCGGCACCTCGCCCGGCTCGAGCCCGCGGGCGCGCAGCTGTGCCGGCACGTCGGCGCCCTGCTCCAGCGACGGCTTGCCGAAGCGGGCGCCGAGCCCGCCGAAGTTCTCGCTCGGGTCGGTGGCGACCGAGGGGTGGAGCCCGGTGTCGACGAGGATCGCCCCGGCGCTCGGGTGGCGGATCAAGAAGGCCGGGCAGGGCACCTTCATCGCCGGCTCGCCGGTGAGCAGCGCCCGCATGAGCTTCGCCTTGAGCAGTCGGCCGCCGGGGCTCTCCATCATGTGACGAGACCATTCGACGTGGCCGGCGACGAGCGGCTCGACGCTGACGGTGGCGGCCGCCGTGCCGCCCGCGAGCGGCTCGTGCAGCGGTTTCGCCTCGACGTGGACCTTCATCGCGCGGTCACATTACCCGGGTTCAGGTCGCGAACCCCCTGGATCCCAAGCCCGCATCCGACTTTGACCACACTCGGGTGGGGTGAATATTCGATGCGCGGCTAGGCTTGCCCCTGAATGGGCGGCGATCGCACCTCGCGAATCTTCCGGGACGGGCTGCTCGAGGGCCAGGTCTGCCTCGTCTCCGGCGCCGGCAGTGGGCTGGGGCGCGAGACGGCGCTCGAGCTGGCCCGGCTCGGCGCCACCGTCGTCGGCTGCGGCCGCCGCGCCGAGCCGCTGGTCGGGACCGCGAGCCTGGCCGAGGGCCTGCCGGGCGGCTTCGAGCACGAGACGATGGATATCCGCGACGAGGAGGCGGTGGATCGGTTGCTCGACGGGCTGCTCGAGCGCCACGGCCGCCTTGACACGCTTGTCAACAACGCCGGTGGGCAGTTCCTCAGCCCGGCCGAGGCGATCACGCCGAAAGGCTTCCGCACCGTGATCGAGCTGAACGTGCAGGGGACCTGGCTGATGACCCATGCCGCGGCGACCAAGGCCTTCATCCCGCAGGGCGCCGGCAAGGTGTTGAGCGTCACCCTCTCGCCGCACAACGGAATGCCGGGGATGGTCCACTCCGGCGCGGCCCGGGCCGCGGTCGAGAACATGATGCGGACCCTTGCTGTCGAGTGGGCCCGCTTCGGGATCCGCACCTGTGCCCTGGCGGCCGGCCAGTTCGCCACCGAGACGCTGCTGACCAAGTATCCGCAGGCGATCGTCGACAACCTCGAGCGCTCAATCCCGGTCGGCCGCGCCGGCCGCGCTGAGGAGATGGCATGGCTAGTCGCCTATCTCGCCTCTCCCGCAGGCGACTTCGTCTCCGGCACGACGATCACGATCGACGGCGCCCGCGACAACTGGGCCGGCCCTTGGCCGCCCGAAGCGATCGCCACCAAGAGCGGCGACCCACTGGCTGAGGAGCGGCGGGGCAAGTAGAGAGGCGTCCGGGAACCCTCCCCCGGAGACCGTTGCGCA
>DASTYR010000317.1:0-2624 GCA_035764795.1 Solirubrobacterales bacterium
GCCGCGGCGGCCGGCGAGCAGGTCGGGACCCGCTTCGCCGCTCGGCCCGGCAAGGCGCCTAGCTTCAAGCTCTGGCTCAAGTACGCGAAGACCAGCAGGGGGCGGATCGGCGTCGACGAGGGGGCGGCGCGGGTGCTCCGCGAGCGCGGCTCCAGCCTGTTGCCGGTTGGGATCGTCGAGGTCGACGGCGACTTCGACGCCGGCGACGCGGTCGAGGTCGTCGCCGACGGCGTCGTGCTCGGCAAGGGCATCGTCGACTACTCGGCGCAAGAGCTGGTCCGTGCCAAGGGGCTGAAGAGCGAGCAGGTGCGCGAGCTGCTGCCCCACGCGGCCGACGAGGCGATCCATCGCGATCGCTTCGTCTTGATGTAAGGGCGGCGGGGAGGGTCGGGTGCCCCTCCGCCGGAGACCGTCGCGCAGCTGATCGGCTCGCAGGGCGTGGGCCTGGTCCCTGAGCCTCCGTCGGAGGGGCACCCGACCCTCCTAGCTACCCTTAGCCGCAATGGCAGCCACGACGAAAGGCATTGCCGAGACCTGTGAGGCCGCGCGGGTGGCTTCGCGGAAGCTTGGGAGCGCGTCCAGCGAGCAGAAGAACGCCGCCCTCGAGGCGACGTCGCGCCTGCTGAACGAGCGCATGCGCGACGTTCTCGAGGCCAACGCGGCCGACCTCGACGACGAGCGAGCCGCGGGTCTGAGCGCGGCGCTGCGCGACCGCCTCACGCTGAGCGAGGAGCGCGTTGCCGCGATGGCCGAAGGAGTGCGCGTCGTCGCTGCGCTCGACGACCCGGTGGGCGAGGAGCTGGAGCGCAAGGCCCTGGAGGGCGGGCTCGACCTGCGCAAGGTGCGGGTGCCGCTCGGCGTCGTCGCCGTCGTCTACGAGGCGCGGCCGAACGTGACGATCGACTGTGCGGCGCTGACGATCAAGAGCGGCAACGCGATCGTGTTGCGCGGCTCCAGCTACGCCGAGCGCTCCAACGGGGCACTGGCGGCGGTGATCAGGGAGGCCCTCGCGGAGGCCGGCCTGCCGGAGGACGCGGTCGTGCTGCTGGCGGTTGGCGAGGGACGCGGCGACCTGGCTGAGCTGGCGACCCAGGAGGACGCAGTCGACCTGCTGATCCCGCGCGGCGGCGAGGGGCTGAAGGCTGCTTTGAAGGGCGTCGCCACCGTCCCGGTCATCTACGCCGCGGCCGGTAACTGCCATGTCTACGTCCACGCGGAAGCCGATCTGGAGATGGCGCGGCGGATTGCCTACAACGCCAAGGTGCAGCGGCCCGGTGTTTGCAATGCCGCCGAGACGCTGCTCGTCGACGCCGCTGTCGCCGCTGACTTCCTGCCCGGCGCGCTTGCCGACCTGCACGCCGCCGGAGTGGAGCTGGTCGGCGACGAGCGGGCGCGCGAGCTCGCCGGAGAGGTGGAGGTCGGCGTTGCCAGCGAGGACGATTGGAGCACCGAGTACCTCGACCTGAAGATGGTGGTCGGAGTCGTCGATTCGCTGGGCGAGGCGATCGAGCACGTCAACAGCCACGGAACCAGCCACTCGGAGGCGATCGTCACCCGCTCCGACGAGGCGGCCGCGCGCTTCGCCGCCGAGGTCGACGCCGCCGTCGTCTACACCAACGCCTCGACCCGCTTCACCGACGGCTTCGAGTTCGGGATGGGCGCCGAGATCGGCAACTCGACCCAGAAGCTGCACGCGCGTGGCCCGATCGGCCTGCGCGAGCTGACCACCTACAAGTACGTCGTCCACGGCGACGGCCAGGTGCGTGAGTAGCCCCCGGGGCGGTGCGGGCTCGGGCGGAATCGGCGTCCTTGGCTCGGCCTTCAACCCGCCGCACCTCGGCCACCTGGCACTCGCCCAGGAGGCGCTCTGGCAGCTCGGCCTGGAAGAGGTGGTGCTGATGCCGACCGGCGAGGCGCCCCACAAGCGCATCCTCGACGACCCGGGGCGTGAGCAGCGCCTGGCGATGACGAGGCTGGCGGCGGCTGACGACACCCGCTTCAGCGTCTCCAGCATCGAGGTCGACCGCGACGGCCCCTCCTACACGCACGAGACCCTTGAGAAGCTCGCCTCGGAGCGGCCAGACTCGGAGCTGGTCTTCGTCATGGGCGCCGACGCGGCGGTCGGGCTGGAGAGCTGGCGCCGTCCGGAGCGCGTCGTGGAGTTGGCCCGCCTGGCGGTCGCCCGCCGGGCCGGCGTCTCCGATGCGGACGTCGGTGCGGTGATGCGAAGCCTCGGCGCCGAAGCCCGCGTGACGATGCTCGAGATGCCCCAGTTCGGCGTCTCGTCCTCCGCGGTGCGCGAGCGCGCGGCAGAGGGCAGACCGCTGCGCTACCTCGTCCCGGAGGCCGTGGCGCGGTTCATCGAGGAGAAGGAGATCTACTCGTGAGCGCCACCGGGTCCGAGGCGCTGACGCGGCGGCTGGCCGAGCTGGCCGACGCCAAAGGCGCGAGCGAAATCGTTGCCCTCGACATGCGCCAGCTCGCCTCTTACACCGACTTCCTTGCGATCTGCACGGCGCGCAACGAGCGCCAGGCCCGAGCCATCGTCGACGATGTGCGGCTGAAGCTGAAGCAGGAGCGCTCGTTGCTGCCGAGCGGGGTCGAGGGCAACGGGCCGGCCGGTT
>DASTYR010000318.1:0-5864 GCA_035764795.1 Solirubrobacterales bacterium
ACGGCAAATCGGCCGACGACCCCTACTGGCGCTCCTACATCCGCGGCCAGTACCAGGTCGCCCGCCTCTCCAGCGACGAGGTGGCCAAGGCGGTGCCGTTGCCGCGCAACGCTCACTCGGTGCTCGACGTCGCCGGCGGCCACGGCGAGTTCTCGATGGCGCTCTGCCGCCGGCACCCGGGACTCAGGGCCACGGTCGTCGACCTGCCTGGCAGCGCCGCGGTCGGCCGCGAGGTCGTCGCCGAGGCGGGGATGGCAAATCGCGTCGCGCACCTGGAGGGCGACATGTTCGAGGTCGAGCTCGAGGGTCATCACGACGGCGCCCTCTGTTTCAACATCGTCCACCACCTCTCACCTGAGCAGATCCGCCAGCTCTTCACGCGCATTCGCGCTGTCCTGCGACCGGGGGCGCCGCTCTGTGTCCTCGACCTCTACGACCGTCCGGAGGGCAAGCGGCCCGACTCCGGCTCGATCCTCGGCCTCTTCTTCCACCTCACCTCCGGCGCCGACACCTACACGACCGAGGAGCTGTCGCGATGGCTGGAGGAGTCTGGGTTCGACGGCGCTCAGACCGACACCTTCCGCACCCTGCCGAGCCTGGCGATGGTCAGCGCCAAGGCGGCGTAGCTGGCAGCCAACGCCAAGACCCTCTTTTGATCAGAAAAAGTGAAACAATAGGGCCTTGAGGCATGCCCTGCCGCTGCCGATACAGATGCGCAATCCGGGTAGATGGCAACTGGGCACAAAGGAAAGGAGCAGACGATGGCGCTTAAGCCGATGCCGAAGAAGCGGCCGCGAACAGCGACCGGCGAGCATTCGGGGCCAGCGGCAGTCCCGGTTCTTTCCAAGGCGGAGATCTCAGAGCACCTACGCTCGCCCCGGGCGAAGGCTCGCCTTCAGCGAGTACAGCGACTGCGGCGCTCCCGCTAGCCCCAAGTCTGATCCGCTTCGCCCACGGCGTGCCAGAGGCACACCCAGCCGTCAGCCCCATCGCGCGGCTCGCGAAGGTGATAGTGGCGAAGCCATAGTTCATTTGCAGTCTTGTCATCGTAGGGCTCGACCATGAGCGCGCAGGCCGCGGATTCCAAGGCCACGAGCAGCGCTTGATCGAAGAGCTCGCCGCCGAAGCCGCGATCAGAGGACTCGCTTCGGGCGATCCAGACGAGCTTTATGGCCTTCTGTTTCTCGGCCCGCGGATCGTCGACCGCGTGGCGAACCTGCATGATCGGGACATCCTCGGGCGCCACCCTGACATCGATCTCCTCAAGGACGATGAAGCCGAGGAGCTCTGTCTCGTCCTCGGAGAAGGCCAGGTAGGTGTCCAGCGGGAGCACACCGGCGGAGATGTTGGTTTCGAGCCAGGCCTTTGCTTTGCGGGCAGCGTCGAAGTCAAGGCACTCGAAGTTGGCGAGGTACCCCATCAACTCATTCCGGAGGTCGCCTTGGATAGGGCCGGCGCGGAGACCCGCCCTTATTGAAGCATCGCGAAGTTCCCGGATACTACCGTGGCACGGTCGAAACTCGCTGCCTGCTTACGGGCGAGGAGGCGTCTGCTCTTGACGGCGCGTATCCGCTAGGGCCGCGACGCGGGCCAGACGTGCGCTGACAGAGGGAACCCTGCGATGCTCTTCAAGATCCATGGCAGCGACAACTGGCGTGGGCCTCTCGCGCTGCTGATTGAGTGCATCCGTAGGTTTACTGATCAAAGCCAAGGCGCGACCTCCGAGTCCTGCAGGCGTGGCCTGCTTCTGGCTGACAGGAGGAACGTAGCAGGCTCGGTCAGCAGAATCGGCTCTCTAATGGGAAGTGCGGCGGCTCGCTCGCTCCTACGCTGAAGCCCCCGGCGCCCGCGGCGGAGCGCTTCTCACGTCCTGCCGACGCGGCCCTGGGCGACATTTTGCGATCCGTGCCCAGCGCTTCTACAGAGATGGGCTATGTGTGAGCGGCATCACACATAGACGGCCGGAACCTCGCCACGGTTCCGCGCTTGCTCACGAAAAACACATATTTTCTGGTCGTATCCCTAATAGCTCTGGTCATTCCGGCGGCAGCCTTCGCAGCTGGCCGAGCCCACGAGCCTCGCATAGGCCTCTCGGAGGCCGTCCCCGTCGGCACGGTCCTCGTGGCCAACCACGCCGCCGACCTGCGCCGCGAGATGCGCGCCGCAGCCCGCCGCATCCGCCTGGAGCGCCAAGCGCGCATCCGCCGCGAACGTCAGGAAATGTTCGCCTCGCTTCCGGGTCGCGTCTCGATGTCGACGCTGGAAGCGATTGCCTCCTGCGAGTCCGGCGGCGACCCCACCGCCATCTCATCGGACGGCAGCTACCGCGGCAAGTACCAGTTCTCCTTCGAAACCTGGGCCGCCGTCGGCGGCTCGGGCGATCCCGCGGCTGCCTCGGAGGCCGAGCAGGATTACCGCGCCGCGCTGCTGTACGCGCAGTCCGGTTCAAGCCCTTGGCCCGTCTGCGGGCAATAACGCTCGTGAGGGAGACGTCGGGCACCCCTCTCGGCGGCTTGTACTTTTTCTGAAGCGCCGTTCGCGGACAGTCAGTTCCTGTCTTCAGAAAAAGTTGAGCCGGGAGGGGTGCCCGATGGCTCCCATACGATCACGCCAATGCCTGAGGATGTAGTCCCAGCACCCGATCCCGAGGGTCCGAGCAGGAAACCGCCTCAAGAGGCAATAGCCGAGGCGCAGGTTCGCGCGCCGACCAGGGGCAACCGCAAGCTGGAGAGCTTTCTCTCCGCGGTCAACGAGGACGAGCAGGTGCGGGCCTGGTGGTACATGACGCAGGTCCACTCCGAACGCCTCGGCATGTCGGACCACTCGTGGGTCCATATGCAGATCGTCCTCAACATCGCCCTGCGTTTGCTGCGGTTGCTGGTCAAGCGCGGTGTCGAGCCGGCAGTGGTGGCGGACCACGGGATGTCTCCGCGCGACGCCGAGGTGGTCGTCGCCGGGGGTGCCCTGCTGCACGACGTCGGCATGTCGATCCACCGCGCGGACCACGAGGAGTACAGCCTCTTCCTGGCCGCTGGCGCGCTCGATCGGCTGCTGGCGGATATCTATTCGGAGCCGAAGCGGACCGTGATCGCCTCCGAGATCCTGCACGCGATCATCGGACACCGCCGCCGCGGCGAGCCTTACACGCTGGAGGCCGGCGTCGTGCGGGTGGCGGACGGGCTCGACATGGCCCAGGGCCGCAGTCGGGTTCCGATGAAATCCGGCCATGAGGGGATCCATTCGATCTCCGCAGCGGCGGTCGACGAGGTGCGAATCGAGGCAGGTGCCGAGAGGCCGGTGCGGATCGAGATCGACCTCAACAACTCGGCGGGAGTCTTCCAGGTGGACGACCTGCTGGCGCGCAAGATCAGCGGCACGCCGCTGGAGGGGCGTATCGAAGTCGTCGCGCAGATCGAGGGCGAGACGGAGAAGCGTCTGCTGAGCGGCTTCCGCCTCGCCTAGCTACGACAGGCGCTGCAGGTTGTAGCGGCGCTGTTCCTTGCGCTTCTCCAGGCGGCCCTGGATCAGCGAGAGGACGATGACGAGAATCGCGAAGAAGGCGATCACGCCGAAGCAGAAGAAGGTGATGGTCTTGTCGGTGACCGGCCCTGCCAGCCCGGCCCCGTTTTCAGCCAAGGCGGCAGAAGGCCCCATGAGCAGCACCAAAAGCACCGCCAGCACCGCAGCGGTAACTCGACTAAAGCGCGAAGGCGAATCCATGGCAGGAAACCTATCGCAGGGACCGGGGGCGTCCCCCTGGCGGAACTTGTGAGCCACTGAGTTTGGAGCCCTGCAGGGCGGACCGTTGCAGGTTCCGCAAGGGGGACGCCCCCCGGTCCCCTCCCTAGGATCCCCCGCCATGGACTGGTGGGAAGCGATCCTGCTTGGGGCGGTCGAGGGGTTCACCGAGTTCCTGCCGGTCTCCAGCACCGGTCACCTGACGATCCTCGAGCGGCTGCTCGGCCACTCGACCGACGACCCCGACATCACCGCCTTCACGGCGATCGTCCAGGTAGGCGCGGTGGCGGCGACCCTGCTCTTCCTGCGCCGCGACATCGCCAGAATGGCCGTCGCCTGGGTGCGGGGCCTGCGCAACCCCGCGCACCGCGCAGCCCCGGATTACCGCTTCGCCTGGGCGGTCGTGCTGGGCTCGCTGCCGATCGTCGTCGTCGGTCTCGCCTTCAAGGACGAGATCGAGACGACCCTGCGCAGCCTCTGGTTCGTAGGCGGTGCGCTGATCCTCTGGAGCGGCGTGATGTGGTTCGCCGACAGCCGAGCCACCCAGCAGCGCCACGAGTCCGACGTCACCTGGCGCGACACGTTGATCATCGGCCTCGTCCAGTGCCTGGCGCTCGTCCCCGGCGTTTCGCGCTCGGGGGCGACGATGTCGGCCGGCCTGCTGCGCGGGATCGACCGCGTCGCGGTGACGCGGCTCTCCTTCTTCCTCTCGATCCCGGCGCTGACCGGCGCCGGAATCCTGCAGACGGTCGACGAGTTCGACCGCGTCGCCGACGGCGTCGGCTGGGGCCCGACCATCGTCGCAACCCTGGTCAGCTTCGCCGTGGCCTTCGCCGCCGTCTCCTGGCTGTTGCGCTACATCGCGCGTCACAACTACTCGGTGTTCATCATCTACCGGGTAGCCCTCGGCATCTTCGTTCTGGCGCTCGTCGGTAGCGGCGCGGTCGCGCCGACCTAGCCAGGAGAGTCGCTCTCAGGCGTGAAGATCCTGTGAAAACCAGCCGCCGTGGTTGCGGCTCCGCCGCGACCCCTGCCTACAATCGGTCAAGGGTCGTGAACTCTCCGGACGCCATCAGGCTGGCTGTGATCGACGCCGACAGCGGCTTCGTGACGGTCCTCTCCAAGCGTGCGGAGGCCGCCGGCTGGCAGCTGCGGACGGTCGCAGGGGCGATCCCCGCCGAGGAGCTGGTGGCGATGAAGCTGAACGCGCTGCTCCTCGATCCGGCCGTGCTGGGCGAGGACGCCTGGCCCTACCTGGAGCAGGTTTGCGGGATGCTGCCCGAGCTGGGCGTCCTGGTCTGCACCGAGCCAGCCGCGGTCGCGCAGAGGGTGCGTGGCCTGCGGCTCGGCGCCGACGACTGGATCGCCAAGCCCTGCCATCCGGAGGAGGCGATGGCGCGGATCGAAGCGGTATCGCGACGGCGACGGCGCGCCCGTCCCCGGGCCGACGTCGGACCGCTCGTCACGGGCGAGCTGGAGATTCGGCCCGACCGCTTCCAGGCTTATGTCGGCGGTGCCAGCGTTGACCTCACCCGCCGCGAGTTCGAGCTGCTGCAGATGCTCGCCGACGCCTCCGGGCAGGTGCAGGAGCGCGGCGCCGTCTACCAGCGCGTCTGGGGTTACTCGATGGCCCACGGCGACCGCTCGGTCGACGTCTTCGTCCGCAAGCTGCGCCAAAAGCTCGAGAAGCACTCGCCTGGCTGGCGCTACATCCACACCCACTTCGGGATCGGCTACCGCTTCGACCCCGAGCCGCTTGACGGCGGCGACGCGCCCCTGGCGGCGCCGTCTTCACAGACTTTTCACAAGCCCGTTACCAAGGCGTAACAAGCCCCCCTCTCCCCGCTGCGACGCTGCGAGAGAGGCCGGCCATTCGGGCCGGCTGGACGCTGACAGACGACAAGGGAGAAAGAGTGACTGGCACCAAGTGGGCTGCACTCGTCGCCACGGCCTCCGCCCTCGCGCTCGGCGCGGCGGCGTGCGGTAGCAGCGACGACGACGCAACCGGTAACAGCAGCGGCGACCTTTCCGGATCGATCCGCATCGACGGGTCGAGCACGGTTGCGCCGTTGACCGAGGCGATCGCCGAGGAATTCGAAGCGGAAAATTCCGACGTTCGCGTGACC
>DASTYR010000319.1:0-3091 GCA_035764795.1 Solirubrobacterales bacterium
GACGCCGGCTCTCCTCGTTGGCGAGTAGGTCCAGCTCGCGCTGACGGTAGCGGACCTCGACGTCCTCGAGGCCATGGAACTTGTCCGGTGGCGGGCGCAGGCTCTTTGCCAAGAGCCGCCAGCGGTCGATTGCCAGCGAAAGCTCGCCGCCGCGCCGCGTCGCCAGCGCCGTTCCCTCCACCCCGATGAGGTCGCCGAGGTCGAGGTCGACGAGCCGCTCGAACGCCTCCTCGCCGAGCAGGTCAGCGCGGGCGTGGAGCTGGAGCTGGCCACTCCCGTCGCGCAGGTCGAGGAAAGCCGCCTTGCCGTGACCGCGGCGGGCGACGATCCGTCCCGCGACGCGGTGGCGCGAATCGGTTTCCATGCCCGCTTCGAGCCCCTCGTGCGCGGCCCGCACCTCGGCGATTTCCTCCCGTTCGCCGAACTCGGGCGGGAACGGGTCGATCCCCGCCTCACGCAGTCGTTCGAGCTTCTCGCGCCGATCGCGTAAAACGTCTGAGAGCTCTGGCTGCTGCGGCTCGCTCACGGCGCGAGCCTAGTCGACCGTCAGGCCGACTCGATCTTGGTGATTTTGAATTTCTTCTTCGGCCCGCGCGGCACCTCGACGGTGACCACGTCGTTGCGCTTGTGCCCGATCAGCGCTTTGCCGATCGGCGACTCGTTGGAGAGCTTGTGCTCGAGCGGGTTGGCCTCGGTCGAGCCGACGATCTGGAATTTCTGCGAGTCGCCGGTTTTCTGGTCTTTGACGTGGACAATCGAGCCGAACGTGACCTCGTCGGTGCCGACTTCCTTCTCGTCGATCACCGTCGCGCGTCGCAGCCGCTCTTCGAGCTGGGCGATCCGCTGCTCGAGCAGGGCCTGCTCGTTCTTGGCGTCGTCGTACTCGGCGTTCTCGGAGATGTCGCCGAACTCGCGCGCCTCCTTGATCCGCTCGGCAACCTCGCGACGTTTGGCGGTCGAGAGGAACTCGATTTCCTCTTTGAGCTTCTCGAGCCCTTCCGGGGTGATTACGGCCTGCCGAGTCACTGTCGCTGCCCTCGCTTCGGTTGCTGGATGGAGGTCTGGTCTCTAGATCTAAAAAACGCCCGGGTGCGACGGCGTCAGCCACCCGCACCAGGGCCAGAAGGCGCGTGATTATAGCGAGGGGCCGGCGGCGGCACTCAGGGGAATTTGGGCGCCGATCAGCTGCCTCGCGCGGGCCAGGTCGGCGCTGCGCTGGAGCTCTTCGGCGACCTCCTTGGGGGCATCGAGAGCCTCGACGTACCAGGGGTAGAACTTGCGCAGGTAGCGGCTGGCGCGCTCCTGCCCGAGGTGCTCCTCGGCACGATCGATCGTCCACAGCAGCTCGGCGACGACCTCCTCACGCGAGGGCGACTCGACGCGGCGCCCGGTCAGCTCCTCGAAGAGCCAGGGATTGCCAAGCCCGCCGCGGGCGATCATCACCGCAGCGGCACCGGACTCCTCATGGGCGCGACGCGCCGCCGCGGCGCTGTCGAGGCCGCCGGAGACGATCACCGGCACCTCGACTCGCTCGACCAGCTCGCGGGTCAGGGCGTAGTCGGGCCGGCCCTTGTGGCCGACGGTGGCCGCGCGGGGATGGAAGCCGATCGCCGCCACGCCGGCCTCCTCGACGAGGCGGATCGCCAACTCGAAGCCGGAACGATCGCCCGGCCGCAGGCCGGAGCGGATCTTGACCGTGACCGGACGACCCCCCGCACCGGCGATCGCACCCCGAGCCAGCGCCAGCGCCAGCTCGGGGTCGGCGAGCAGCTCGGCGCCGGCCCCGGTCTTCCTCACCTTGCGCACCGGGCACCCCATGTTGATGTCGATCAGGTCTGCGCCCGCCCCGACGGCGATCGCGGCGCCCGAGCGCATCACCTCGGGATCGTGGCCGAACAGCTGCAGCGAGACGGGATGCTCGTCGGGGTGGATGCGCAGCAGCTCGCGCAGGGTGCGCTCGTTGCGGTGGTGCAGGCCGAAGCTGGAGATCATCTCCGAGACGGCGAGGCCGGCCCCGTGCCGCTTTGCCTGCAGGCGCACGAACCAGTTGCCGATCCCCGCCAGCGGCGCCAGCAGGACGCGGTTGGCGATTTCGACGTCGCCGATCCGGAAGGGGTCAGTCAGCTGGGGGCGCGTTTCGCTCATGGATGAGACGCAACCCCTTCAGGGTAAGCATGTCGTCCACTTCCTCGATCGTCTCCGTGTAGGGGACGACGACGGAGGCGAAGCCGCCGGTGGCGATCAGCTTCGCCTCCCCCAGCTCCTCCTCGATCCGCCCCACGATGCCGTCGATCATCCCCGCGAAGCCGAAGACGAAGCCCGACTGGATCGCGGCGCGGCTGGAGCGGCCGATCGCCGCCTCGGGCGCTTCCAGGTCCATGCGCGTTATCCGCGCGGCGCGCTCGATCAGGGCCGAGAGCGAGATCTCCAAGCCGGGGCCGATCGCTCCACCGAGGTATTCGCCGGCGGCTGAGACGACGTCGACGTTTATGCCGGTGCCGAAGTCGACGACGATGCACGCCTCGCCGAAGCGATCGTAGGCGGCGATCGAGTTGACGAGGCGATCGGCGCCGACCTCGAGCGGGTTGTCGATTCGGATCGGCATGCCGGTTTTCACGCCGGGGCCGATGGTCAGGCACTCGGCTTTCAGGTAGCGGTCGGCGAGCTGCTCGAACTGGGTGCCGAGCGGCGGCACGACCGACGAGACGCAGACCGAATCGATCTCGTCGAAGGCCATCCCGCAGAGGCCGAAGAGACCGGCGATCCGCTCCGCCAGCTCGTCGCCGGTCGCGCCCGACCGCGTCTGGAAGCGCCAATGCTGCACGAGATC
This sequence comes from Solirubrobacterales bacterium, assembly GCA_035764795.1. Taxonomy (GTDB): domain Bacteria; phylum Actinomycetota; class Thermoleophilia; order Solirubrobacterales; family 70-9; genus VRUE01. Next base: position 2,831 of record DASTYR010000319.1, read on the forward strand.
CTCGCCGTCGAAGGCGCCGAGGTGCGTCTGGGTATTGCCGACGTCGACCGCGAGGAGCATCGCGGGATTATCGCGGGCAGCGACTGGCCAGGCAGCCAAACGAGTGCGGTTGCGCATAGGATCGCCCTGTGAAGGCGCGCCTCTACGTCATCCCGGCCTCGCACCCGAGCATCTGCTCGGAGCTGATGCTGCGTCACAAGGGCATCGAGTACAAGCGCCGCGACCTGATCCCGGTCGTCTCCAAGCTCGTCGTGCGCGGCC
>DASTYR010000320.1:0-2157 GCA_035764795.1 Solirubrobacterales bacterium
TGGCAGCGGAGACCCCCGACGCTTCTGCCTGGCGGCGGGTGAGCAGCCCCCACTGGTCCTCGGCGATGCTGGCGAGCTTGTTGGCGGTCGCGGTTTGCACCTTGCTACTGCAAAATATATCAGCTTTAAACTATTTTGCAGCAAGATATGGAGGTTAGACTGCGAACTAAGCCATAATTGAGCTAGTTCGCAGCACCCATATGCAAGGGCCAAGGCCCCGTCTGGAGGACCGCACGGTCCTCTGCTTCCGAGAACAGGCGAATACGCCATCGCTCAGCTACTCAACAAACCCCCGAAGTTTCTCCCCCGTGCGGGCCCGCGGCGATTCAGGGCCCGGCGCCGAGCTCTATGCCGCCAGAAACCCCTCGGGTTCCTCGATCACGGTGTTCTCGAGCGTGCCGATCCCCTCGATCTCCACCCGAAAGGTGTCGCCGACCTTGAGCAGGTTGTCGCGGATCGGTTGGCGGCCGATCGCGACGCCGGAGGGGGTGCCGGTGGCGATCACGTCGCCGGGCTCGAGGGTGAAGGCTTCGGAGAGGTGGGAGACCTGCTGGAAGCAGTCGAAGACCATCTCGGCGGTGCTGGAGTCCTGGCGCAGCTCGTCGTTGAGGTAGCCGCGGATGCGGAGGTCGTGGGGATCGCCGAGCTCGTCTTCGGTGACGAGCCAGGGGCCGAGCGGGCCGTGGGTGTCGAAGGACTTGCCGATCGTCATCGTTTTCGCTCGGCCCTGCCAGTCGCGGACGCTGAGGTCGTTGGCGCAGGTGTAGCCGGCGATGACGGTGGCGGCCTCCTCGGGCGGCACGTGGCGGCAGCGGCGGCCGATCACGAGGGCCAGCTCGGCCTCGTAGTCGAGGAAGGTCGAGACCCGCGGCATGTGGACGTCGGCCCCGGGCCCGACGACACAGGTCACCTGCTTGTTGAAGAACGTCTGCACCTCGGGCGGGTCCATGCCGAGCTCGGTGACGTGCTCGGCGTAGTTGAGGGCGATCGCCAGGTACTTGCGGGGAACCACCGGGGCCAGGAGGTGGACGTCGCTCAGCGGCAGGCGGGGCGCCGCCCCTGCCAGCTCTGCGAGCTTCTCTCGCCCGAGCTCGACCAGCGCCGTCGCCGCTTCGGCCGGCGCGCCAGCGCCCGAGAGGTCAGCGACCTCATCTCCATCAACTACGCCGAGGGCCGCGCCCCCGTCCGTGGCGAACCGGCAGAGCTTCATCGCGGCGCGACTCTGTCAGATATAAGTCAGCGCGTGAGGTCCGCCGTCAAGCCGCTCGCCGCCCTGCTGGTGGTCGCGCTCATGACCCTTGCGCTGGCCTCGCCCGCGGCGGCGAAGCTGCCGCCCTCCGGCAAGTACGGCTGCGTGCTCGCCTCCGCCAACCAGTACCTCGGTGACCTCACCATCAAAGGCGACCGCTACAAGGTCAACAAATCCGCCTGGGGCAAGATGGCGAACCCTAAAGGCAAAAGGGTCCGCTTCAAGAGCGGCGCCTGGAAGGGCCTCTTCCGCGGCGAGTGGGAACGCGCCAAATCGGTGCTCGAACCAGGCAAGTACATCGTCGAGATCGAGCTGACCGAGATCGAGTCCGGCTTCGAGAGCAGCTACTGCACGAAGGAGTCCTAGGCGGCAAGCGCCGCCCGCACGAACTCCAGATCGGCACGCATCTCCTCCGCGCCTCCAGGCGTCTCACAGACCACCGGACCGCCGCAACTGCCGATCATCGCCTGCAGCGCCTCGACGCCGATCTCGCCATGGCCCAGGTTGGCGTGGCGATCCGCCCCGGTGCCCGCCGGGTCGCGCGAATCGTTGGCGTGCAGGAGGTCGATCCGGCCGCAGATCGCCGTCACCCGCCCGACCGCGTCGCCCAGTCCCTCGCCAGCCGCGTGGGCGTGGCAGGTGTCGAAGCAGAAGCCGAGCTCCACGTCGTGGTCGGTGGCGCCGATCGCCTCCCATAGCCGGGCCAGGTCGTCGAAGCGCCGCGCCACGGCGTTGTCGCCGCCAGCGGTGTTCTCGATGTAGACGGGCACCTCCGACTCGAGCATCTCCAGGGTGCGGCCCCAGCGGCCAAAACCCTCCTCGACGCCGTCCTCGGCGTGGCCGGCATGGACGATGACCGCCGCGGCCCCGACCTCGGCCGCCGCCTCGCAGGTCTGCTGGAGGATCTT
>DASTYR010000321.1:0-9782 GCA_035764795.1 Solirubrobacterales bacterium
CGACCTTTGCGCTGTCGATGTAGGAGCCGGCCGGAATAGCGCTCAGGCTGAAGCGGAGAGCCGAGCGCTTCCATTCGTCGAGGCTCGAGGTCAAATGGGGCGCATAGCTGGCCCATAGCCGCTCGGTGCTCGTTCCGCACGCACGCCAGCCGTTTTCCCCCGGTCTGCCGCCATAACTGCAGTCCAAACTGGGCGCCGGTACCGTCAGGCTCGGATCGATGACCACGGGCCAGACCCGCTGCGGCGCCTCCAGCCACTCTGAATCGGCCGTGACCGTTAGCTGCCAGCCGCCGCTCCCATCCGGAGCGAGGTCGTAGCGCACCGCTTCGGAGACCTGCGGAGCGGCGGTGGCGCTGTCGTACATGACCGGGGCTGGGAGGACTGCGACGGCCCGGTCCCCTTCTCGAAACTCGATCGAGCCGTCATCCGCGAGGACGGGCGCCACCCCTGGCGAGGCGTCGAAGGCGAAGTGGAATACGCGCGGCTGCGCAGGATCGGAGAGGACGATGTTCTCCTTAACGCCATCGGCAAGACTCGAAAGCTCGAAGACCACACCGTTGTTCGTCGCGTACCTGGCCACGTTGGCGCGGCTTTCGACGGGTGCGCTCGACGCCCCGATCAGCTCGTAGGCGATCCAACCGCCGTCGAACGCGAGCTGTACCGGTCCAGCTCCCAGGCGCGCCGGAAGATCCAGGTCGAAGCTGTTAGCGCCGTTGCTCAACGCGCTCCTGCCATCCGGTCGCAGCGTTTCGTCGATCGGGCTCCACTGCCCGTCCACTTCTCGGTAGTGGACCGGCGCCTGGTAGATGCGGGTTTCATAGGAGCCATTGCTGAGGGCAAACGTTCGCGAACTCGCGGTGCGCCGACTCTCCAGCTCGACTAGAGCCCTCCCTGCATCACTCGACCCTTGCGTGGTGGGCCCTTCAGCGGTCTCCGGGGCAGGGGTCGGCGGAACCTCGGTTGCGAATGCCAGGCCAAGACAGCTGACCGCGAACCACGCCGCCAACGCGATGGCAAGACCGGCGATCCGGCCAGCACGCCCGCTGCGCCGGGCCTCTTTCCTCCCCATCCCCACCCACTCCTCCAGTCGGTTTGCAGTTGGAACTGGGCGGTCTTATACCAATGCGGACGAAGTCTTTTGTTGACAAGGAAATCTTTGAGTTGTTTAAGAGCGTAGGGCGCTTGATTTCCTTGAAGCAAATTTGGCTCTAGGACGGGGTTTTGTCGGCGACTCGGGAGCCGGACCGGCTTGGGTTAAGGCTGTGTTGAGCCGGGGCGGAACGTTTGTCCAAAGAGGTTGTCCACTCTTCGACAGAGCTCATAGGGTCGCGTCAGTTCTGGAAACTGATGTGTTTATGGGAGGCGAGATGAGGGAGGGCATCTGGCGGCAGTCGCCGGCGTTGGTGGTTGCGGGGATTGCGCTGTTCGTGGCGATGGGTGGGACGGTGTACGCGGCCAAGCAGGCGAAGCTGAACGGCAAGGCGATCAAGGCGAAGTCGCTGCCGGGCAATAGGTTGGCGCTGCGGTCGGTGCCGGCGAACCGGCTCAAGCCGGGGGTGCTGAAGGACGCCGTGGCCGGTCCCGCCGGACCCCTGACGGGAGCCGACATCAACGAGCTGACCCTGGGCCTGGTGCCGAACGCCGGCCATGCGCAGGAGGCGGACTTCGCCCAGAGCGCCGGTGACGCCCAGACGGCGCTCGACGCCGTCGACGCGATCAACGCGCAAAAGATCAACGGCTACGGCGCCGGCTGCAAACCGGGCACCCGTCTCTTCGCCGGCGCCTGCTGGCAGGCGTCCCCCAGCCAAGCGGCGTTGACCGCGCCGCAGGCAGCTGCCGAATGCGCGACGCAGGGCGGGGCGCTGCCCGACGCATTGGCCCTTGCCGCCTTCGCCAAACAGCCGGGGGTGATCCTGCATGAAGGCGGTGAGTGGTCAGGCGACGTCACAAATGTGTCCGGATTGGATGTCTTCGGAGTAGTGACGGCTTCGCCCGCTGGCGGAGTCGACTCAGCACTCTCAACCGCCACCCGCCGCTACCGCTGCGTCATACCCCTCGTTTCCTGAGCGTTCTATGCTCCGGGCGTGAGACGGCGCTCGCACAGTGGCCGAACGCGGCGGGCGGGGGCCGTCGCGACGATCGCCTGCCTCGGCGCGGCGCTCGCTCTGCCGGCCGGCGCCACGGCGAACGCGCCGACGAGCTCCGCTGCGACCGGCACGACCGTCCGCGTCCAGCCGGCCACCGTCGCCTCGCCCGGCGAAGTGCGGCGCGTCCTCCGCTACTGGACGCCGCAGCGGATGCGCAGCGCCGAGCCGCTCGACGCGGCCCTGGCCGGCTCGGGTAGCGGTGAACCGTTCGCCCACGCCAGCTTCGCCCCGGTCGCGACGCCGACCACTCCCCCCTTCTCCTTCAACGGCCGCCTCTTCGTGCGCCAGGGTCGCGCCCGCGGCTTCTGCTCGGCGACCGCGATCGACAGCCCCAGCCGCCGCCTCGTGATCACCGCCGCCCACTGCCTCAACTCGGGGCCCCGCAGCCTGCGCGGCAACAGCGTCTGGTCGCGCTACGTCGAGTTCGTGCCCGCCTACTCCAACGGCACCGCTCCCTTCGGCGTCTTCGTCGCCCGCCGCAACACGGTCTTCACGCCGCGCCAGTGGGAGCGCTTCGGCAATCCCAACTTCGACGTCGGCGCGATTCTCGTCGAACCCAACGCCGAAGGCGCGAACGTCGCCGACGCGGTCGGCGGCGGCGCCGCGCTCCTCACCGACACGACCCGCCGTCAGACCTTCCAGACCTTCGGCTATCCCGGCAAATCGCGGTTCATGCAAGGCTGCGAATCCCCCTACGTCGGCGACGACAGCCTCACCTACCGCATCCCCGGCCCGCCGACGATCGCAATTCGCTGCCACTGGGCGCCCGGCGCGAGCGGCGGCGGCTGGCTGATCGAAGGCGGCACCATCATCAACGGCGTCACCAGCTACGGCAAGCGCCGCGACAGGGTCCACACCTTCAGCCCCTACTTCAGCGTCCGCAACGTCGGCCGCCTCGTCACCGGTTTCTAGGAGCCTCGGCGCCCACCCGGGGGCCGGCGCTTGCTTCAGGTCCCGAGCTGCTCCCGGTAGAAGCGGTAGTCCCGCCGCTCGGGCCGCAGGTTCGAGGCGAGCGCCAGGTGGTGGCGGGCGCGCTCGGTCTGGCCGGTCTTGGCCAGTGCCCGGCCGAGGCAGAAGTGCGCGTAGTCGTTCACCTGGTGGAGGTCGACCACAGCCTCGAACTCGGCGGCTGCTGCCGCGAACTTGCCGCTGCGGAAGTACGCACGCCCCAGCGCCTCGCGCACCGAGGACTTCTCCGGGGCCCGCCGCGCCGCCGCCTCCAGCGGCGGCGTCGCCTGCTCGAAATCGGCCTCCTCGAGCAGCTCGATCCCGCGCCTGTAGAGGACGAAGGTGGAATCGCGATCGAAAGCGGTGGCCACGACCTCAGTGTAGGCGGCCCGCTCGACCGGCCCGACGCGCGGCCGAACGGGCCAGCCGCTCAGCCCGCCTTGCTGATCGAGAGCGTCGGCAGGACGGATGATGCCATTGCGATCCTCATCATTTCTCACCCCCTCGCGCGTCGTGGCGGTCCGCACTTCCGGCCGGAAGCGATTGGTTACCCGCCATTTGAGCGTTCAGATCGTACAGAAATGTTTTGTCTGCACCAAGTCCTAACTATCACTACAGTGAAGTGGTCCGAAAACCTTGGATCGCTAGAAAGGACCGCAGACGTGACGAAGCGCAAGGGGAACGTCAACAAGAAAGGGGCCGAAATACTGGACCCACGCCTGGCGAAGGCGCTGGCCAACAGCCTCCGGGTCGAAATCCTGGCCGTGCTGAGTCACCGCCGCATCAGCCCGGTCGGCTACGTGCGCGAGTTCGGCGGCAAGCTGCCGAGCGTCGCCTACCACTTCAAGGTGCTGGAGGCCTACGACTGCATCGAGCTGGCCGAAACTCTGAAAAGGCGTGGCGCGCTCGAGCACGTCTACCGCTGTTCCAAACGGCCGCTGCTCGGCGACGGCGACTGGAAGCTGCTGCCACTGGCGGTACGGGGCGGAATCAGCGGCGCGATCCTGCAGACGCTGATTGAGCGCAGCCGCCGTGCGATCGAAGAGGGCACCTTCGACGCCCGCGAAGACCGCCACTTCACCTGGACCCCGCTGCAGGTCGACGAGAGGGGCTGGAAGGAAGCGACTCGTCTCCTGGCTTCCACACTCGCCAAGCTCGACAAGATCGAGGCCCGCTCGAGCGAACGGCTGAGCAGGAGCGGCAAGGAGCCGGTGCCGACCACCGTCGCCCTCGCCTGCTTCGAGTCGCCCGCCGACAACCCCGCCTGACGACGGGCGGTGCCGCCGACGACGACCGTCAGCTCAGCGCGCCCGCGCCGCCGCGACCGTCTCTCGCAGGGTCTCGCGAGCGTCGTGGCGCGGTTCCCAGCCAAGCCGCTCGCGGGCGCGGGCCGTGTCCATCAAGACCGGGCGCCTCAGCGCCTCGATCCAGGCCGCCTCGTCGGGCAGGATCGGCAGCCGCGAGACGACCTCGGCGCCGGCGCCGACCGCGGGCCGCGGCACGGGCACCGAGTGCCAGCCGAGCTCGGCGGCGAGATCGGAGACGGTCAGCTCCCCCGGTCCGGCCAGGTTGTAGACGCCGGGCTCGCCAGCGCCGGTGACCGCGGCGCAGAGGGCGGCCGCGACGTCGTCGTGGTGGACGAGCTGGAAGGGGACGCCGGGGTCGGGGAGCACCGGCCGCAGGCCGGGAACCCGTCCCAGCGTGCGCCGCAACAGCTTCGGCGTGCGCCGCTCGAGCGAGAGCAACGGCACCTTCTCGACCAGCGCCGGTGCCTGCGGTCCGGCGACGATGCAGGGGCGAAAGACGTAGGCGTCGGTCGAGGATCCGGCCAGGCACTCGTCGAGAAGCTGCTCGACCTCGGCCTTGTGGGCCGAGTAAGGATGGCGCTGGGTGCCGTGCACCGGCACCTCCTCGCTCAAGGGGCCCGGCTCCGGACGTTCGAAGCCGTAAGCGGCGACGGAAGAGGTGTAGACGAGCCGCTTTGCACCAGCGGCGGCGGTCGCCTCGAAGACGTTGCGCGAGCCGGTCAGGTTGATCTCGCGGCTGGCACCGCTGCCGGCGACGATCACGAATGCGAGGTGGGCGACGACGTCGACGCCCTCGACCAGCTCGCGCACCGCCTCGCGGTCGAGGATGTCGCCCTGCCGGTACTCGGCCTTGCGCCAGCCGTGCCTCGCGGGATCGAAGGGCCGCCGCGCCATCCCGATCACCCGCCCCACCTCGGGCGAGCGCTCGAGCGCCGCCATGAAAGGCTTTCCGATCTCGCCGGTGGGTCCGGTGACCGCCACGGTCAGCATCGGGGCATGAAATCACGGCCGTCGCGGCAGCCTCCGGAGAACGCATCGAAGGGCCGCGTCGTTTGTTTAGTGGCTGTTACGTTACTCGACCGAAATTGTCTATTTTCCGGCAACTTCCATAGAACTTCTCTTGAACCGGTGCGACGCCTGGCCGATCTTTGACGCCGCATTTGCACCTGACCAGCGTCGACCAAGGGGAACACACGTGGATCCGAATTTGAGGAAAGTGCTCTCACAGGCGGTGAGGGCGGAAATCCTCGAGTGGATCGGCAAACGTCCCTCCAGCGCCCGCGACATCGCGACAGCGACGGGCGAGCCGCTGAGCAAGGTGACCTACCACACCACCGTCCTCTACGAGGCCGACTGCATCCGACCGCTCAACGCCGCCGTGAGGAATCCAGCCGAGCGCGTCTACGAGCTGGCCTCGCTGGAGGTGGGGGCGCGCCTGCCCCTCTCCGACTCAACCCGCGCCCGTGCCCTTTCCTCGGTCCTGCGGCGCATCGTCGAGCGTGGCCGCGCCGCGCTGGAGGCGGGAACGCTGCAAGAGCACGCAAGCCGGCTCAGCTGCGATTCCGTCCTCCTCGACGAGCAGGGACTGCGCGAGGCGCAGGCAATCCTCGACGAGGCGGCCGAGCGGATCGCCGCCACTCGGTCGGCGACGGCGAAGCGGCTCGCCGGCAGCGGTAGCGGCGGAATCGAGGCGACGATCGCCTTCGCGGCCTTCGAGTCGCCGCGCCAAGAGAAGCCCTCACAGCGGTAAACCGCCGCGAAAAGAGAGGGCCGCTCAGCGGGAGTCCCTGCATCTCACGGCAAACCTTCGAGCCCTCTTGCCAGACCTCTAATCAGCCGCTAATTTTTTGCTCAGGACATTTGGCGTACCGGGGTAGCAACGCCCAGGGACCGCTGCTATAGTCCGCGAAAATTGAATAGTCGATAGTTACGCGACTACTTTCTCGCGCACCAGTACCTTAATCGGCAAAAGGGTCGGCCTTGTACGCCGAAGATCCGGGTTCGAGCCCCGGCTGGTGCATTCGGTTACCCCGGGAGGAGCCGTCGCTAACGATGCCAAATATCTTCGACTATTTCGATGACACTGCAGGGGGAAGCGGAGAGGAAGGCCTGTGGGCGCTTCGCGCCCCCTTTCGACCCCGCCCCGGCTATGACGTCCTGCTGGTGCCGCGTGTCCCCGAGTGGCGCCAGGACAGCGACTCGCGGAAGGCGCTGGAGCGGCTCGAGAGCGAGGACTGGGTCGACGAGATCGACGCGGGCGACGAGAAAGCGGTCTGGATGCGACTCGGCAACGGCTGGATCGAGGAGCGCGGCGCCGCACTTGAGGCCGGCGGCGAGGAGCCCGGCGCCCACGCCGACATCAATGGCGGCCGCAACTTCGCGCTGAACTTCTGGGACGCCAACTCGACCAAGGCCCTGCACATCGGCCACCTGCGCAACCTGGCGCTGGGCCACGCGCTCGGCGCCGCCCTGACCGAGGGCGGCGGCCAGGTCGAGCGGCGCAGCATCATCTGCGACATCGGCCGCAGCATGGGCGAGGCGATGGCCGGCGTCCTGCGTAGCGGCCGCAGCATCGAGGACGGCAACGGCCAGAAGAGCGATCACTTCGTCGGCTACTGCTACGCCGACTACGTCAAGAGCGGCGCCAGCAACGGCGGCACGCTCGGCGGTCTAAGCCAGGACCACCCGGCCGACTCGCTGACCCGCGAGGTCGACGTCCACAACGACAGCGCCGACGAGCTGCTGCTGCGGGTCCTCAACGGCGACCAGCGGGCGCTCGAGCTGTGGTCGCAGACGCGCGCCTGGGTGATCTCCGGCCAGCGCAAGACCCTCGCCCGGCTCGGCATCTCCTTCGATCGCGTCTTCTTCGAGTCCGACTTCCTGCCCGAGGTGAGCGAACTGGCCGACCTCGGCCTGCAGGAGGGAACGCTGGAACGGCGGGTCGACGGCACCGTCGTCTACCTGACCGGCCGCGAGGAGCTGGAGGAGATGCCGCTGGTGCGCTCCGATGGCGTCCCGACCCAGCATATGCGCGCCCTCGCCTACTGGATGGCGGCGCCCGGCCTCGAGGGCGACGGCCTCACCTCGGTTCAGGTCTGTGGCCAGGAGTGGTACGCCCACGTGACATGTCGACGGCAGCTGATGGCCGAGCTGGTCCACGCCGGACCGGAGGGCAACGGCTTCCACCCCTACCACGACATCTTCCACGGCATGGTCGCCAAGGAGCAGCAGGCGATCAAATCGTCGAAGAAAGACGCGTTGCTGATCGACCACCTAATTGAGTGGATCGACGAGCAGATCGACGGCGATCGGGAGCTGGCCGGGGTTCGCGCCCGCCACCCGCAGCCCGAACACGTCGCCGCCCAGATCGCGCTCGGCTACTTCCTGCTGCACCCGGCGACCAAGAAGGTCAACTTCGAGCCGGAGAAGCTGCTGCTGGACGGCAAGAGCCTCGGCTGGGACATGGCCCGGGCACGGACCACGGAGGACAGCGGCGCGAATGCCAACGGCGACCGCGCCCAAGACCCCGATTACCGCTTCGCCGTCGTCCATTCCGAGATGTACCGGCGCCACCTCTACCTGGTGTCGCAACGTCTGAACGTGATTCCGCTGGCCCGCTACGCATCCCACCTGGCGCGCTGGTACCTCGACCAAGACAGGGGCCCGCACGTGGGACGGGTCGTAGACACGGTGCTCGACGAAAGCGCGCGAGGACTAGGCCTCGCGGAGGAGGCTAGATGAGAACCCTGCTGGTCGACAACCACGACTCCTACACCTACAACGTCTTCCATCTGCTGGCCGGCGAGGCCGGCGAGGAGCCGATCGTCATCGACAACGACGCGGTCTCTTGGCGCGCGCTATCGCGCTGGGACTTCGACGCGATCGTCCTCTCCCCCGGCCCCGGCACGCCGCAGCGCTGGCACGACTTCTGCGTCTGCAACGACATCCTCCGCTACAGCGAGATCCCGGTGCTGGGCATCTGCCTCGGCCACCAGGGGCTCGGGCATCTGCTCAAGGGCAAGGTCAGCTGCGCACCCGAAGCGATGCACGGCCGGCTCAGCCGCATCCACCACGAGGGCACCGGGATCTTCGAGGGCATCCCGCAGGGCTTCCCGGTCGTCCGCTACCACTCGCTGTCGGTTACCGACATGGGCCCGGACGGCAACGTCACCGCCTGGACCGACGACGGCGTCGTGATGGGGATCGAACATCGCCGGCGGCCGATGTGGGGCGTCCAGTTCCACCCCGAGTCGATCGCGACCGAGCACGGCGCCACCCTGGTCCGCAACTTCTACGCCCTGGCCCGCAAGCTGAAGAGCTCACGCTGGCGCGGCGCCAAGCGGCCCCGGCAGGTGACGCGCAGCACCGAGCCGCGGCGCCGGGCCGATACCGGGACGCGAGTCGTCAGCCGCACGATCGAGGGCGTGCCGTCGACCGAGGCCGTCTTCAAGCGCCTCTTCGGCGATTGCGAGCACGCCTTCTGGCTCGACAGCGCCGACGCCCCGACCCGGCTCGCGCAGCGCTCCTACCTCGGCACCAGCGCCGGCCGCGACCGCTGCGTGCTCGAGTACGACGTCGAGGCCACGACGGTCTACGCCCACCGCGCCGACTCCACCACGACCGAGCGCGGCACCGTCTTCGAGGTCCTCGACCGTGAAATTGCGAAGCACGCGGTGGAGCCCCCGCACGACCTGCCCCCGGGCCTGGTCGGCGGCTTCGTCGGCTACCTCGGCTACGAGCTGAAGGCCGACTGCGGCTCCCCCAACGTGCACCGCTCAGACGTCCCCGACGCAGTGATGATGCTCGCCAACCGTCTCGTCGCCGTTGATCACGCGGGTCACCGGACCCACCTGATCGTGCTCTGCCGAGGCGACGAGACGGAGGCCGAGCGATGGTTGGACGAGGCGGAGGGGGTCGTGCGAGAGGCTCTCGCCGGCCCCCCTCCCCCCTCTGCGCCGTCAGAAGGCTCGCACCTCGACCACGTCACCTTCCGCTGCGGACGGGGCCGCGAGCAGTACCTGGCCGACATCGCGCGCTGCCAGGCCGAACTGGCCGCCGGAGAGTCCTACGAGGTCTGCCTCACCGACCAGATCTCGACCGACGCCAGCCCGGACCCATGGCAGCTCTACACCCACCTACGCCGCAGCAATCCGGCGCCCTTTGCCGCCTACCTGAAGCTGGGCGAGGTGGCCGTGATCAGCTCCTCGCCGGAGCGCTTCCTCTCGGTCGATCGCGACCGCCGCGTCGAGGCACGACCGATCAAGGGGACGACCCGCCGCTCCCCCGACCCGGCCGAGGACGCGGCGCTGAAAGCGGAGCTGACCAACGACGAAAAGACCTACGCCGAGCACCTGATGATCGTCGACCTGCTGCGCAACGA
>DASTYR010000322.1:0-2395 GCA_035764795.1 Solirubrobacterales bacterium
CATCCCGAGGTCGAGCTGCCGCCCGGGGCCGACCCCTTGATCCTGGTCGCACCGAGCACTGCCCACGACTCGGGCAATCACCTCGTGCGCACGGCGCTGGCGGCGCTTGCCGACGAGCCGGTGCGGGTCGTAGCGACGACCAACCGTGTCATGCCGCAGGAGCCGATCGAGGTGCCCGGCAACGCCGTCCTCGTCGATTGGCTCAGATACAGCCAGGTGATGCCGGCCGCTGCACTGGTCATATCGCACGGTGGCCATGGCACGGTCTGCCGGGCGCTCGCGGCCGGCACGCCGGTCCTGATCAGCCCGATCATCGGCGACATGAGTGAGACGGCGATGCGCGTCTCGGCGGCGAAGGCCGGCCTCTCGCTGCCGTGGCGCCTCTGCCGGCCGGCGCCGCTGCGCTGGGCGGCCCGGCGCATCCTCGCCGACGCCTCGTTCGCCCGCCGCGCCGAAGAGCTGGCCGCCTGGAGCCGCGAGCACGACGGCGCCGAGCGCGGTGCCGAGCTGGTCGAGCGGCTGGCGCAGCGACGCGCCCGGCCCTGAGGGGAGAAGAAAAGCTCCGGGGGTGGGACTCGAACCCACAACAACTCGGTTAACAGCCGAGTGCTCTACCGATTGAGCTACCCCGGATCGCCGGCTCAGAATGTACCGACTAGCCGCCGACCTTCTCGGCGTGGGCGATGCGCTCGACCAGGGCGGCCCGCTCGCGGCTAAGAGCCGCTCGCCCCTCGTAGTCCTCGCGCTCGCCGGCGGCGACGATCTCGGCCTCGAGGCGCCGCTGCTCGAGCAACAGGAAGTTCAGCTCCATCGCCTCCGCAGAGGCCGGCTCATCGTGGGCGAGGATGACCAGCTCAGCAATCAGGCCGGCTAGCTCGTCGTCCTCGTGCGGCAGGTTGGAGGCGGGGTCCTCGGGGTGCTCTCGCAGCCACGTCGCGGCCCGGGCCCCGATCGGCGAGAGGTGCGCGTCGGTCAGTCGCGCCAGATACCGCTGCCCCTCCTCGGGGAGCGCGACGCACATCGCCAGCAGGGCCCGCTCGCGCCGTTCGCGCGAGGTCAGCTCGGCACCGCGCCGCGGCGGCCGCGCCACCGCCGACCCGTTCGCGGTCCGCTCGGGCTGGGCGCCGCCGCTCGTCGGCCGCGCCGCCGTCACCCGCCCCATCACCAGGGCCGGCTCCAGGTCGAGCTGCTCAGCCACCTTGCGCACCAGATCGTCGCGGCTCGCCGTCTCCCCCAGCCCGGCGAGGATCGGCGCGACCTCGGCCAGCGACCGGTCGCGCTCGGCCGGTGAGGAGGTGTCGGTCCGCTTCAACACCAGCCCGACCTGGAAGGCCGGCAGATCGACAGCCGCCTCGACCAGCGAGCGGAACCGCTCGGCGCCCTCGGGCGCGGCGATCATCTCCGCCGGGTCCTCGCCGGGTGGCATCGCCACCACCCGCAGCCGCATCCGCCGGCCCGCCGCGACCCGCTGGGCGCGCAACATCGCCTCCTGACCGGCGGCGTCGGCGTCGAGCGCCAGGGCGACCTCCTCGACCATCCCCGAGAGCGCCGCCACCTGCTCCTCGGTGATCGCCGTGCCCATCACGCCGACCGCCTCGGTGACCCCGGCCTGGTGCAGCGCCAGCACGTCGGTGTAGCCCTCGACCACCACCGCTCGCCCCGCCTTGGCGATCGCCTCCTTGGCGAGGTCGATGCCGTAGAGCAGGTGGCTCTTGTGGAAGAAGTCGGTCTCGGCCGTGTTGACGTACTTCGCGCCCTGGTCGGGGCGCATCGCGCGGCCGCCGAAGCCGAGCGTGCGGCCGCGTCGGTCGCGAATCGGGAAGATGATGCGCGAGCGGAAGCGGTCGTACTCACCCCCGCCCCGCCCCCTCTGCACGAGCCCCACCGCGCGTAGCTCCTCGACCTTGAAGCCCGCCCGCTGTCCCCGAGTCAGCACCTTGTCCCAGGCGCTCGGTGCGTAGCCGACCCCGAAGGCGCGCAGGGCCTCCTCGTCGAGCCCCCGCTCCGCGAGGTACTGACGCGCCTTGCCGGCCTCCTCGGCCTCCCATAGGTAGCTGGCGTAGAAGGCCGCGGTGCGATCGAGCAGGTCACCCAGCCGCCGACGCTGCTGGCGCCGCGCCTCGGCCCGCGGATCCTCACGCTCGCGTTGGATCTCGACCCCGTAGCGCTCGGCGAGCAGCTCGACCGCCTCGGCGAAGCCAAGCCCCTCCTTTTCCTCGACGAACTTGATCGTGTCGCCACCGACCCCGCAGCCGAAGCAGTGGTAGAGCTTTTCCTGCGGATTCACCGAGAAGGACGGCGTCCGCTCCTCGTGGAAGGGGCAGAGCCCGACCCAGCGCGCTCCCTGACGACGCAGGTCGGTGTGGGCGGAGACGACCTCGACGATGTCGGCGGC
>DASTYR010000323.1:0-5153 GCA_035764795.1 Solirubrobacterales bacterium
TTCCGCCTCGAAGGCCTCGAAGTCGCCAGCGCATAGGTAGGCGTATGCGGTGGCGCCGCGAACGGCGACGCGAAGGTGCAGGTCGCCCGATTCGTCGGCGAGCCGGTTCGACTCCTTCCCCGCCGCGATCCACTCTTCGGCACGGTGCGGCTGGCCGGGACGCGCGTCGGTCATTGCCAGCAGCGCCAGCGCCCGCAGCTCGCCGTAGCGGCCCGCGATCTCCTCCGCTTCGGCTTTCATCCGCGCTTCCTCCTCGCGGTCCATTCCCAGCCGCCAGGCCAAGTCGAGCAACTGCAGCCGCGAGCTGACCGATAGAGCGGCGCTCTCTTCGTCCTCCTCCAGCTCGCCTGCCAGCTCCATCACCGTGCGCCACAGCCGCTGCGCCTCGTGCGGCTGGCTGTGGCCTGCCCAGAAGGCGGCGTGAGCCGACCAACGAGCCGCCTCGCGCGTCTCGCCGCCTTCCTGCAGATGGTGGGCGATCAGCGCCGCCAACTCGTCGTGGCGGTCGGGGTTCGTCTCGATCAAGGCTCGCGCCGTGGCCGTGTGCAGTGGGCGGCGTTGCTCGGCGAGCTGACTGCCGTAGGCGACCTCGCGGGTGAGGGGATGGCGGAAGGCGACGACCCGCTCCGGGTAGAGCTCCGCCTCGTAGAGGAATCCGGCGTCGATCAGCTCGCGCAGCCGCTCTCCGATCGCCTCCGGCTCTGCAGCGACGATCCGGGCCAGCGTCTGCTCGGGAACCTCCTTGCCCGCCACGGAGGCTGCCTGCACCAGCGCCTTGGCCGCCGGGTCGAGACGGTCGATCCGTGCCGCGAGGACGGCCTGCACGGTCGCGGGCACGCCCGTGTCCTCGACCGGGCACACCAGTCGGAAGGCGCCGCGCTCGCCCTCCAGGTTGCCCGCCTCGACCAACGCTCGGACGATCTCCTCGATGAAGAAGGGGTTGCCTGCGGTGCGTTCGTGAAGCAGGTCGCCGAGCCCGTCCAGCGACGGATCCTCGCCGGCGAGGTCGCGCAGCAGCTCGCGGGTGTCGTCGGCCCCGAGCGGCTCGAGCACGACCTGGGTGTATCCGCCCTGATCGTGCTCCTTCGCCTCGGTGGGGACCCCTTCCGGCCGGTAGTTGACGACGACCAGCGTCTTGGTGCCGGCGACTGCGGCCAGCAGCTGGCCGAGCAGCGCTTTGCTCGGCTCGTCGAGCCAGTGCAGGTCCTCGATCATGGCAACGATCGGCTCGCGCCGGTCCGGCGCCTGGACCAGCTTGCAGACCAGGCCCTGGAGGGCGCGTTGGCGCGCCTCGGCGCTGAGCTGGGGGAGGGGGCGGTCCGGATCGGGGACGCCGAGGAAGTCGAAGAGCAGCGGCAGGTCGTCGACAAATGAGGAATCGAGCAGCAGGACCCGACCGGCGATCTTCTCGCGGACGATCCGCTCCGGGTCAGAGTCGAGGATGCCGAAGTAGGAGCGCAGCAGCTGCAGAATCGGCATGAACGGCATCTCGGCACCGTGTGCCTGCGCCTGCGCCTCGTAGACATCGATCCCCCCGCGCCGGGCCCGTTCGGCGAACTCGTGGCAGAGGCGGCTCTTGCCGATCCCTGGCTCGGCGACGACGCCGACCGCGCCGCCGTCACCCTGCTTGGCGCGCTCAAGCACCGCCTCAAGCGCCTCCATCTCGTGCTCGCGTCCGACGAAGCGGGTGAAGCCGCGCTCGCGCGAGAGGTCGAGGCGGTTGCGGGCCGAGCCGACCCCTGCCAGCTCGAAGACGTGGACGGGCACGCTCGCGCCCTTGATCTCGAACCGGCCCAGATCCTTTAGCTCGAAGAAGCCGCGGGCCAGCTCGGCGGCGGCCTCGGTCAGGTACGCCTTGCCCGGCTCGGCCAGCGCCTCCATCCGCTGGGCAAGGCCGACGGTGTGGCCGATCGCGGTGTACTCGCTGTCACCGGCGTCGCCGATCGCCCCCGCCACGACCTCGCCCGAGTTGATCCCGATCCGGGCCGAGAAGCTGAGCCCGTGCTTGCGCCGCAGCTCGGCGGCGTACTCGGAGATGTCGTCGAGCATCCGCAGCGCCGCGTAGCAGGCGCGCCGCGCGTGATCCTCATGTGCGACCGGCGCACCGAACACGGCCATGATCCCGTCGCCGGTGAACTTGTCGACGGTGCCCTCGAAGCGGTGCACCTCGTCGGCGAGGATCGTGAAGAAGCCCTGCATGATCCCCCGCCACTGCTCGGGATCCTGCTGCTCGGCCAGGTCCATCGACCCTTTGACGTCGGCGAACAGCACGGTGACCTGCTTGCGCTCGCCGTCGGCCTCGATGCGCTGAGCATTGCTCACGGAACTCCAATCGTACGCCCGCGGACTCATATACTGGGTCCACCGATTGACTGGTCAGTCAACCAACCTTCTTGTGCTCTCCTCTACCCGCGGCGAATGAGACGAGCACTGAAGAAGGGTGAGGATGGACACAGATGCGCGTAGCGGCAGTACAGCTCAACTCGACGGGGGACAAGGGGCGCAACCTCGCGAGCGCCGAGCGGCTGGTGCGTGCTGCCGCCGCCGACGGCGCCGAGCTCGTTGCCCTGCCCGAGAAGTGGAACCTGCTGGGACCGGGCGAGGAGATGGCCGCGGGGGCTGAGCCGCTTGACGGACCGAGCCTCACCGCCGCCCGGGGCTGGGCGCGTGAGCTGGGCATCCACCTGCTCGCCGGCAGCGTCGCCGAGCGGGGCGAGGACGGCGGGAAGGCGTTCAACACCTCGGTCTTGGTCGGTCCCGACGGCGGGGACCTTGCCGTCTACCGCAAGATCCACATGTTCGACGTCACCGCCGGCGGCGTCGAGTACCGCGAGTCCGAGCACGAGGAGGCCGGCGGTGAGATCGTCACGGCCGAATTGGCCGACGCTGCTCCGGGCGGCGACGGCCTCACCCTCGGGCTCAGCGTCTGTTACGACCTGCGCTTCCCCGAGCTGTACCGGATCCTCGCCGTGCGCGGCGCCCGCCTGCTCGCCGTCCCGTCGGCCTTCACCCTCGCCACCGGACGCGACCACTGGGAGGTGCTGCTGCGCGCCCGCGCGATCGAGAACCAGGCCTTCGTCCTCGCCCCCAACCAGGTCGGCGAGGCGCCGCCGCATTACCACTCCTACGGCCACTCGGCGATCGTCGACCCCTGGGGCGTCGTCCTCGCCATCGCGCCAGACGAGGAGTGCTTCGTCGCCGCCGACCTCGACCTCTCCGCGCAGGAGCGGATCCGCGAGGAGCTGCCCTCGCTCGCCAACCGCCGCCCCGAGAAGTACGTCTGGCCGCAGCTGCTGGAGGCGAGGGCCTGATGGCGTCGACCCCGAAGGCGCCGCCGATCGACAAGCGCCGCCAGATCCTCGACGCGGCGATCCGCGTCTTCGCCCGCCAGGGCTTCCACGCGACGCGGGTGGCCGACATCGCCGACGAGGCCGGCGTCGCCTACGGGCTCGTCTACCACTACTTCAAGTCGAAGGACGAGGTCCTGAACGAGCTGTTCAGCGAGCGCTGGTCGCTGCTCCTGACCGCGATCGAGGAGGCTGACAGCAGCGGCGACCTATCGCCGCGGGCCAAGCTCGAGGCCGTCGCCGGCTTCATCGTCGATTCCTACCGGCACGACCCGGAGCTGATGAAGGTGATCATCGTCGAGGTCACCCGCGCCGCCAACTCGTTCGGGCGCACCCACCTGCCGGAGATCCGCAGCGCCTACGACTCGATCGCCAAGATCGTCTCAGACGGCCAGGCCCAGGGCGCCTTCCGCGGCGACATCGACCCCACCTTCGCCTCGATGTCCTTCTACGGCGCGATCGAGCAGCTGCTCTCCGGCTGGATCTTCGAGCTGATCCCGGCCGGGGATGGCGACTTCGACGAAGCGAAGTCCCTGGTCGTGGCGGCGATCTGCGACGGCCTCGAGCCGCGATAGGTATAAGGTCGGCCCGATGGAGAACGAGATGGTGAAGCGACTGGTGTGGAGCGGCCTACTGGCCGCAAGTGGCGCGGCGGCCAGCATCGTCGCGACGCGACTGGCCGCGATCCTCTTCCGGCGCATCTACGACGAGGATCCGCCGGAGTAGAGATGGCCGACTCGGGTACTCCTTCTCCCGTGGAGACGACGCCGGTCACGCCGCCACCGCCCGAGCCCGACCGCAAGTCGGTCGGCGAGCTCGTCGCCGACGTCACCGAACGCGCCTCTTCGCTGGTCCGCGAGGAGATCGAGCTGGCAAAGACCGAGGTCTCCGAAAAAGTCGGCAGCATTCTGCGTGGCTCGGTGGTCGGGATCGTCGCCGGCACCTTCGCCTTCCTCGCCTTGATCCTCGCCATGCACGGGATCGCCTGGCTGATCAACGACCTCTTCTTCGATGACGACGTCTGGCCGGGCTACTTCATCGAGGCCGCGCTCTTCCTGCTGATCGCCGGCATCGCCGGCCTCGTCGCCTACCGCGCCGTACAGAAGGGCGCCCCGCCAATGCCCGAACAGGCGATTGAGGAGGCAAAGCGGACCAAGACGATGCTCGAAGGGGAGAACGTTGAACGCCCCGTCTGAGCCCGTCCGTTCCTCGACGGCCGGAATGCCGGGCCGCTCGTCGGCGCAGATCCGCGCCGACATCGAGGCGCAGCGCCAGGCGCTCGGCACCTCGGTGGAAGCGCTCCGCTTCCGCGTCGGCGAGCTGACCGACTGGCGCCGTCAGGTCCAGGAGCACCGCAGTCAGATCGTCACCGGCGCCGCCATCGCCGGCTTCGCGCTGGGCGTGATGGCCCTGCGCCGTCGCAAGCGCCGCGCCTGACGACGCTCCTAGCTGTCGAGGCCCAGAATCGAACGGCTGACGCTGCCGGCTCCGAGCAGCCCCGGTCCGACGTGGGCGCCGAGCACCGGGCCCACCTCCGAGCAGAAGGCCGGCTCGCAGCCGAAGATCTCGTAGCAGTCTTCGATCAGCCGCTGGGCGGTCTCGTCGTCCTGGATGTGCTGGACGACCCAAGCGTCGAGCCCCGAGTCGTGGCGCTCGCGCATGTAGCCGCGCAGCCGCTCGATCGAGCGGGCGCGGGTGCGGACGCGCTCGACGGGCGTTATCTCCTCCTCGAGGGTGAGGATTGGCTTGATTTTCAGCGCCGATCCGATCCAGGCGGCGGCACCGCCGATCCGGTCGCCGCGCTTC
>DASTYR010000324.1:0-9130 GCA_035764795.1 Solirubrobacterales bacterium
GAAGGCGACCCGCAGCGTGTGGCCGTAGAGATCTTCATTGCGGTCGATCAGATAGGTCTCGATCAGGACGCCGCGGCCGCTCTCGAAAGTGGGGCGCACACCGACGTTGACGGCGGCCGGGACGCCGTCGGCGAAGGCGGCGTAGACGCCGTGGCCCGGGATCGCGAGGCGATCGTCGGGAACGATGTTGGCGGTAGGGACGCCGAGCTCACGGCCACGCTGGTCGCCGGTCACCACCTCGCCCTCGACCATGAAGGGGGCACCAAGGCAGCGGCGGGCGCCGTGCATGTCCCCAGCGGCCACCAGGGCCCGGATCCGAGTCGAGGAGACCGTCTCGCCGTCGACCTCGACCAGCGGCACGACGCGCGTCTCGAACTCCGGCCGGGCGGCCAAGAGCTCTGGAGTCCCCCTCGCCTTCGCTCCGAAGCGGAAGTTTTCACCGACCGAGACCCTCTCGGCCGTCAGTTTCTCGACCAGCACGCGCTCGATGAAATCCTCGGCGCTGTGGGTGGCAAACTCGCGGTCGAAGGGAATGACGACCAGCTCGCCGACACCGAGGCCGTCGATGACGTCTCGCTTGACCTCGAAGGGCATGATCAGCTTCGGCAGCGCCGCTGGGTGCAGTACCTCGAGCGGGTGCGGATCGAAGGTGAGCACCGTGTCGGCCCCCTCGATCACGGCCTGGTGGCCCCGGTGAACACCGTCGAAGGTGCCGATCGCGACGTGGCGTGGCCGCGGCTTCGCCTCGGGCAGCGGAGTGACCTCAATGCTCATCGCAGCGCTTCCGCGGCAGCCGGCACCAGCTCGGCGACCCGCTCCAGCTCGATCTCCTCGCCGGCGTCCTCGACCCGGAACGGGCCGATCGCGGTGCGGCGCAGCTGCTCGCAGTAAGCGTCGCCGAGCGTCTCGAGGAGGGTCCGCACGTAAGTGCCGGCCGAGCATTCGATCTCGTACTCGGCCCGCTCGCCGTCGCCGCGGAGCAGCTCGGCCCGGTAGACCTGAACCTCGCGCAGCGGCGTCTCGACGGTCTCGCCACGATGCGCCTTGCGGTACAGCCGCTCGCCCCGTACCCGCACGGCCGAGGTCATCGGCACGCGCTGCCGCACCGCGCCGGTTGGCAGCTCCAGCGAGACCGGCACCCTTCCCGTCTCACTGAGCTCGCCATCGGGGTCGCCGGTGCTCGAGCGCCAGCCGAGGCGGGCGGTGGCGACGTAGGTCTTGGGCAGGTCGGTGAGAAAGCGCTGCAGGCGCGTTGCCTTATCGAGCAAGACGAGCAACAGCCCGGTAGCGAAGGGGTCGAGCGTCCCGGCATGACCGGCCTTGCAGCCGTGCTCGCGCCGCAGCCGCGCCACCACGTCGTGCGAGGTGACCCCGGCTGGCTTGTCGCAGAGCAGCAGGCTCAAGGAGCGAGTTGGGCCGAGACCTCGGCCCGCAGGAAGTCCACCAATGCCTCGAACTCGAGGTCGGTCGAGAAACCGGCGGCCCGCTTGTGGCCGCCACCGCCGTGCTGTCGCGCGACAGCGGAGACGTCGACGTCGCCGCCGCTCGAGCGCAAGCTGACCTTGCGTGCCGCTCGACCTCGATCGCCGAGGTCGCGGATCAGCGCCGCCACCCTGGCGCCCTCGATCGAGCGCAGGTGATCGATGATGCCCTCGGTCATCTCCTCGCCCGCACCGGTCGTCTCGTAGTCGGTGCTGTTGATGTAGGCGAGCACGAGCGCACCGTCGCAATGGCGCTGGATTCCTTCCAGGGCGCGCGAGAGCAGCCGCAGCTTCTCGATCGGCACGTGCTCGTAGAGGCGCCGGTAGGTCTCGTCGATCGGCACCCCCGCTTCGATCAGGTCGGCGGCGATGCGGTGGGTGCGGGCGTTGGTGTTCTCGTACATGAATTTGCCGGTGTCGGTCACCATCCCCACGTAGAGGGCCGAGGCCATCTCGGGCGTGATCTCGACGCCGAGCAGGACAGCCAGCTCGTAGACGATCTCCGCCGTACTCGAGGCCTCGAAGTCGACCAGGTTGACGTCGCCGAAGAGAGTGTTGTCGTGGTGGTGGTCGATGTTGATGCGCCGGTTCTCGCCCTCGGTCAGGAAGTCGACGGGCATGCGGTCGACGTTGCCGCAATCGAGGAAGACGATCGTGCGGTCCGGCATATCGGCAGGCGCCTCGTGGAAGACCTCCTCGAGCGGCAGGAAGCGGTACTCGATCGGCAGTGGGAACTCCTTCGCTGCCAGGAACATCACCGAGTCCTTGCCGAGCTGGGTCAGCAGTCGGTGCATGCCCAGCAGCGAACCCAAGGCGTCGCCGTCGGGACCCTCATGGGCAGTGAGCAGGAAGCGCTCGCCGCCGCGCAGCTCGGCGGCGACCTGCTCGATCGCCGCGGTACCGACGTCGGGAGTGGCCTTGCTCATCTCTCTTTCCCCTCGTTGCCCTCAAGCAGACGCGAGATCCGCATTCCCTGCTCGACGGTCGAGTCGTAACGGAAGGAAAGCTTGGGCGTCCGCTTCATGTGCGTCTCCGCCGCGATCTTCGACTGGAGCACGCCATGCGAGGCGCGCAGGCCAGCCAGGGTTGCCTCACGCGCCTCCTCGTCCCCGAGGACGCTGACGAACACCTTGGCGGCGCGCAAGTCTGGGCTGGTTTCGACCGAGGTCACGGTGACAAAGCCAATTCTTGGATCGCTCAGGTCGCTGGCGATCGCTGCGCCGATCACCTCGCGGAGCACCTCGTTGATGCGGCGCATGCGAGGCGTCGGCATCCTAATCCCTTATTCGAGGGTCTGCTCGACCTGCTTGGTCTGGAAGAACTCGAGCACGTCGCCCTCCTTGACGTCGGCGTAGCCCTCGAGCACGATGCCGCACTCCTGGCCCTCCTCGACCTCCTGGACGTTGTCCTTGAAGCGCCGCAGCGAGCCGAGCCGGCCGTCCCAGATGACCGTGCCCTCGCGAATGAGGCGGACGTTTGCGTCACGCCGAACCCGACCTTGGCTGACGATGCAACCGGCGATGCGACCGACTTTGGACGCCTTGAAGGTCTGTTTGACCTCCGCCTCGCCGAGCGTCTCCTCGACCTCGACCGCCTCCAGCAGGCCCTCCATCGCGTTGCGGAGGTCTTCGGTGATTTTGTAGATGACGGAGTAGGTGCGGACGTCTACGCCCTCGCGCTCGGCGGCACGTTTGGCGTCGATCAGTGGGCGCACGTTGAAGCCGATCACGATTGCGTCGGATGCCGAAGCGAGCATCACGTCGGACTCGTTGATGCCGCCGGTCTGCGAGTGGATGACGTTGATCGCCACCTGCTCCTGCGGCACTTTGGCGATCTCGTCCTGGAGCGCCTCCAACGAACCGGCGACATCGGCTTTGAGGACGATGTTGAGCTCCTTGATGTCGCCTTCCTGAGCCCGTGAGAAGACCTCCTCGAGGCTGACCTTGCGGGCCTGGCGACGGGCGAGCGCCTCGCTCTTGAGGCGGTGGCCTCGCTCCTGGGCGAGCTGACGAGCGCGGCGATCGTTCTCCACCGCTCGCACGTGCTCGCCGGCCTCACAGACGCCATCGAAGCCGAGCACCTCAACCGGCATGCCGGGGTCGGCCACCTCGACCCGGGCACCCGTGAAGTCGTGCATCGCCCGCACCTTGCCCCACTGCGAGCCGGCGACGAGCGAGTCGCCGACCTTCAGTGTGCCGCGCTGGACGAGGATGCTGACCACCGGGCCGCGCCCGGGGTCGAGCTGGGACTCGATCACCGTGCCCGAGGCCGGCGCGTTCGGATTGGCGCTCAGCTCCTCCAGCTCGGTGACCAGGAGGATCATGTCGAGCAGGTTGTCGAGCCCTTGTCGGGTCTTGGCCGAGACGTCGCAGTAGACCGTCTCACCGCCCCAGTCCTCTGGATTGAGGCCCTCGGAGGCGAGCTCGGTGCGGACGCGTTCGGGCTGCGCGTCCTCCTTGTCGATCTTGTTGACCGCGATCAGGATCGGTACGTCGGCGGCGCGGGCGTGGTCGATCGCCTCTTTGGTCTGCGGCATCACTCCGTCATCGGCGGCAACGACGACCACGGCTACGTCGGTGACGCGGGCACCACGCGCCCGCATCGCGGTGAAGGCTGCGTGACCCGGCGTGTCGAGGAAGGTGATCGTCTTGTCCTCGTGGTGCACCTGGTAGGCGCCGATGTGCTGGGTGATGCCGCCGGCCTCGCCCGCCGCGACCTCGGTCTCGCGGATCGCGTCGAGCAGCGAGGTCTTGCCGTGGTCGACGTGGCCCATCACCGTGACCACCGGAGGGCGTGGGACCAGGCTCTCCTCGGCGTCGTCGAACTCCGGTTCCTCGGGCTCCTCCTCGGCGGCGGTGACGATCTCGACCTTGCGCTCGTACTCCTCGGCTATCGCCCTCACGGAGTCGTCAGTGAGGGTCTGGGTCAGCGTCGCCATCTCCCCCATCGTCATCAGCTTCTTGATCACCTCGGCGCTGCCGAGACCGAGCAGCTCGGCGACCTCGCGAACGGTGGCGCCGGACTGGACCTTGGTCGCCTCGGGCTCGGGCGGCGCCTCCTCGGATTTGGGCGGCGGCTCCTCGAGCATCGGGCGACGGCGGCGGCCGCCGCGACGCCGGGGCGGCCGCTGTGGCGGCGGCCCGCCCATCTGGTCGCGACGGGCGGCCTGGGAGTCGATCACGACCCGGCGTTTTTTGCCCCCGCTCGGTTTTTTGGAGGCCGGTTTTGCCGCAGCCGCTTTCGGAGGCGACGTCGGCTGCGCGGGGGCGGCGGGTTTGGGGGCCGCTTTCGGTTTCGTCGCGGTGGCTGCGGCCGAGCCGCCGTCTCCTCCGCCGCCGTTCGCGGCCGACAGCGCCTTCAACGCATCGCTCTCCTCGACGCTGGAGGCCGCGGCTTTCGCCTCGATCCCCGCAGCCTTCAGCGCCGTCAGCAGCTCCTTGCTGCTGACGCCTTTCGCCTTGGCGATCTCGTGAACGCGCTTCTTGGCCACTACGCCTGCTCAGCCTCCTCGGCCACGGCCCCAGAATCAACCTCAGCCCCATTTTCCCCCTGCTCAGCCTCCGCTCCGTCCGCGGACTCGGCTGGCGCTTGGTCCTGAGGAGCTTCCTCCTCGACGGCGTCCTGAGGCTGCTCCTCCTCAGACGCTTCTGCCGCGGGTGGCACGGATGAGGGCTCCTCGCCCGCAGCGTCGTCCCGCGAGGACGAGGAGTCCTCATCCGTGACAGGACCCGCGGCCGGGGGCGCCTCGTCCTGAACCTCTTCGGCAGGAGCCTCCTGGAATTCACTTTCAGCCCGCTGGACGATCTCATTGACCTGACCCTCATCGGCCCCCGGGTCCGCGAGAATCGCGATCTCCGCCTCCTCGAGCGGCGCCAGCACGGCGATCTGGCTGGTAGCGAAGCGGGCAAGCGCCTGGTGGGTCGGCAGGCCGCAGTAGGAAGAGTCGCCAACCGCGGCGTTCGGACAACGGCGGCCGTTCGTGAGGACGGCCAGGCAGTGGCCGTCGGACTGCTCCTCGCCCTCGTACTCGATCTCCTCCTCTTCGGAGGCGAACTCGGTCTCCGACTTGATGTCGACGCGCCAACCGGTGAGGCGGGCGGCGAGGCGGGCGTTCTGGCCGTCGCGGCCGATCGCCAGCGAGAGCTGGTCGTCGGGGACGATCACGGTTGCCTGCCGCTCCTCGTCGTCGACGATCACCTCGCGCACACGGGCGGGAGAGAGAGCCTTGGCGACGAAGCGGGCGGGCTCGTCGTTATGCGGAATGATGTCGATCTTCTCGCCGCGCAGCTCGGAGACGACCATCCGCACGCGCGAGCCGCGCGGGCCGACGCAGGCACCGACCGGGTCGACGCCGTCGGCGTGGGAGACGACGGCGATCTTTGAGCGGTAGCCGGGCTCGCGGGCGACGCCGACGATCTCGACCAGCTTGTCGGCGATCTCCGGCACCTCCATCTCGAAGAGGCTCTTGATCAACTCGGGGCTGCGGCGCGAGACGACGATCGCCGGACCTTTGGTCGAGTCGGAGACGTCGGTGATGACCGCCTTGACCCGCATGCCGTGGTCGTAGCGCTCGTTGTAGACCTGCTCGGACTTGGGCAGCAGCGCCTCGACCCGCTCGCGCAGCTGGACCAGCGTGTAGCGCTTGTCGGACTGCTGGATGATCCCCGTGATCAGCTCGCCGACCCGGTCCTGGTACTCGTCGAACATCATCATCCGTTCGGCCTCGCGGATCCGCTGCAGGATCACCTGCTTGGCGGTCTGGGCCGCGATCCGGCCGAAATCTTCAGGCGTGACGTCGTGTGACTCGATCTGGTCCTCGTAGGGCGCCAGCATCTCCGGGTCGAGCTCGGGATCCTCAAGCTCTTTCAGCTCTCCCGTTTCGGGGTCGATCTCGCGCTCTTCGGACTCCTGCGCCTCGGCCGCTTCGGCGAGCAGCTTCTCCTCCAGCTCGGGTGGGAGGATCAGTTCGAAGACACGGAAGTCACCCGTTTCGTGATCGAGGTCGACGCGGGCGTATTTGGCGGCGCCGGGGGTCTTCTTGTAGGCGGAGAGGAGAGCGTCGGCGAGCGCGTCCATCAGTTTGTCGGCGGAGATGCCCTTCTCCTGCTCGAGTGCCCTGATTGCGTCGACGATCTCTTTACTCACGGCTTCTCCTTACGGTATTTGGGGCCCGGGGACGAGACCTCGAGTGAGTACTCGGTGCGCAGCGGGGCAAGGTGCCTGGTCACCCGCTCGCAGAGCGCCAGGTCGACGCCGCCCGGGTGGTCGATGAAGAGGCGCAGGGATTCGGTCCCCGGCTGCTCGAGGGCGACCAGGTCGAGCTCGGAGTCGAGCTCCGAGAGCTGCTGCTGAATGCTGTTCTTGAGGTCGTTCATGCCTGATTCGGGCCGAAAAAAAAGTGGGCCAGGCCCACTTCTCGCTACTGCATAGGGACAAAAAGCTTGTGCTCAGTATAGCCCGCGCGGGCGGCTGGGCCAGCGGGTCCTGTCGCGGCGGCCCTCCCCCATGTGCTCGGACGCCGCTGCGCGGCGCCTTCCGCACATGGGGGACCCCCGCCACCGCGCCACCCGCTGGATCAGCCGTTCGGCAGGCTGGTTTTCGCTCGGAGTTCGGTGACTCGGTCCAGGATCTGTTCGGCTATCTCGTCCTTTGAAGCGCGAGGGAGCGGGATCTCAGTGGTGGAGTCGATCAGGGTCACCGCGTTCTGCTCGCTCTCGAAGCCGATCGTGGGGTCGGAGACGTCGTTGAGGACGATCAGGTCGATTCCCTTGCGCTGGAGCTTCTGGCGAGCTCGATCGACGTCGTTGCCATGTTCGGCGGCGAATCCCACGACGGTCTGGCCATCGCCGCGACTCGCGCTTAGGCCGCCCAGGATGTCATCGGTCGGCTCCAGGCGCAGTTCCAGCTCACCCTCGCGCTTCAGCTTCTCGCTAGCGGGGGTGGCGGCCCGGAAGTCCGCGGGCGCCGCAGCCATCAGGAGGACGTGCGCAGTGGCGAACTCGGCTCGGGTCGCCTCGGCAAGCTCGGCCGCGGTCTCGACGTCGATGCGGCGCACGCCGGCCGGGGCGGGCAGGGCGACGTTGGCGGCAAGCAGGGTCACATCGGCGCCGCGACGGGCAGCTGCGGCTGCGAGGGCCAACCCCATGCGCCCGCTCGATCGGTTGCCGACGAACCGCACGGGGTCGATCGGCTCGCGCGTCCCCCCTGCCGTGACCAGCACCCGCAGCCCGTCCCAGGGCCGCTCGCCGGCAGGCAGCACCGCTTCGATCCGCTCCAGCAGCTGTGCCGGATCGGGCAGGCGGCCGCGTCCGAACTCACCGCGGGAAGCCAGCGCACCCTCCCCCGGCTCGATCACCTCGACGCCGCGTTCGCGCAGGGTCGTCAGGTTGGCCTGCGTGGCCGCGTCCGCGTACATGCGGTCGTTCATCGCAGGCGCCACCAGGCGCGGCGACGCGGTGGCGAGAAAGGACGTCGTCAGCATCGAGTCGGCGATGCCGGCGGCCAGCTTGGCCAGCGAGTTGGCCGAGGCGGGCGCGACCAGGTAGGCGTCGCAGTTGGCGGCAACCTCGAGGTGCCCGATCGGGTCGTGCGCCGGTGCCGGATCGCCCGGAAAGGCGCCGCGCAGCGGGTCGCGCTCGAACTCCTCGGTCAGAACCGGCGCCCCGACGATGCCTTCGAAAGAGGCGGCGCCTACGAAGCGGCTGGCGTTCGGGGTCATGACGACGCGGACACCGTGGCCTGCCACAGTGGCGAGCCGCGCCAGCTCCAGCGCCTTGTAGGCGGCGATCCCGCCGCTTACGCCGAGCAGGATGCGGGCCATCCGTACCTCCTGGAAGTCGGGGCTAGGCGCGGTACTCGTATTTGAGCTTGCCCTCGGCAAGCTCCTCGAGCGCCATCGAAAGGTAGTTGCGCTCGCCGCGGGTCTCGACCATCGGCGGGGGATACTCGCCGAAGCCGCCCTCGCCCAAGTTGTGGAAGTAGCTGTTGATCTGCCTCGCCCGCTTCGCCGCGACGACTACGGCGGCGTAGTGGGAATCGGCGTGATCGAGCAGCTTGTCTACGCGTGGTTTGATCATTCGGCCCGGGAGTCTAGAGGTATCCCCAACTCGGCGCGCACGATCTGCTCCAGCTCGGTCGCCGCACGCTGGAGATCGTCGTTGACGATCAGATGGTCGAAGTCGCCCTGGGCGGCCAGCTCTACCTCGGCGACCTTGAGGCGGGCGTCGATCGCCTCCGACGAGTCGGCCCCGCGCGACTCGAGCCGCTGCCGCAAGACCCCCGGCTCTGGCGGGGCGATGAAGACCTGGACGGACTCGCGCATCGCGGCGCGCACCTGGCTCGCCCCCTGGACCTCGATCTCCAGCACAACCGACCGTCCCTGCTCGAGCCGCTTCGCCACCTCCGAGCGCAGCGTCCCGTAGCGGTTACCGCTGTAGGTAGCGAACTCGAGGAAGTCTTCGGCCTCGACGCGCTCGTCGAACTGCTCCGGCGTGAGGAAGTGGTAGTCGCGGCCGTCGCTCTCTCCCGCCCGCGGCTGCCGCGTCGTCGCCGAGACCGAGAGCTCGAGGTCGGGCACGCGTTCGAGCAGCTTCGAGATCAGCGTTCCCTTGCCGACCCCAGAGGGACCGGTGATTACGAAAACCTTGGCC
>DASTYR010000325.1:0-2963 GCA_035764795.1 Solirubrobacterales bacterium
CGATCCCGCTCTGCAAAGCGCGTTCGGCCAGCGCCACCCGCTTCTGGTTCTGCGGCAGGTCGCCGACCTCGAGCTTCTCGAACAGCGCCCGCATGTGGGTCTTGACCGCGTCGACGCTGAGGTGGAGCTCCTCGGCGATCGCCTGGTTGGTCGCCGGCGTTGCGAAGGGGGACTCGTCCTTGAAGGGACGGCAGAGGGCGAGCAGGACGCGGCGCTGACCGGGAGAGATCGTGGCGGCGGCGGGCACCTGGCCGGCCGCGACGGTCGCTTCCGGCGCGTCCTCGCCGGGGCGGCGGAAGAGGACGGCGGTACGGCCGAAGCGCAGCGTGTCGCCGTCGCGCAGGCGGCGGCGGCCGTCGACCCGCTCCTCGTTGACGAAGGAGCCGTTGCGGGAGAGGCCGTCGTCGAGCAGCGTGCACTCGTCGCGCACCACCTCGATCTGGGCGTGCAGCGCCGAGATCTCCTCATCCCAGTCGAGCCGCAGGTCGGCCGAGCCGCCGCGCCCGATCCAAAGCGCCGTCGTCCCCGTCTCGACGGCGACGATCCGCTGCTCGCCCTCGCCGTCGCGGAAGACCAGGAACGGGCGGCCGGTCCGTTCGACCTCGATCTGCGCCTTCAGCTCGGGGGCGCTCGTCTGGCGAGGGTCTGCGCTCACGCGCCGATCCTAAAGTCCCCTGAAACGACGAGACCCCGCCGTGGCGAGGTCACGTCGTACAAGGGAGGAGCTTCGGATACCCGTGCGGCGGATGACCAAAACGCGCCGTTCCCGCACCGGGATTCGTGCTCAGCCGCGCTCTACCTGGGAGCCGCCGATGATCGCCTCGGTGCCGTCGTCCCCGAAGACGATCCAGGCCTTGTTGCCGCCGTCATAGTCCGGAGCCCAGAGCTTCAGCGTCGCCGGCCGTCCCCAGACCGTGCACTCCTCCTCGGTGGTCTGCTCGAGCCCGCGCCAGATCCGCACGAAGGGGTTGTTCTCGCGCTCGTCGCCGATCGTCGTCGGCTCGCGATGGCCGGGGTGCACACGCGTCTCGGCCGGCAGCTCCATCAGCCGCATCACCGAGGACTTGAGGTCGTCGAAGCCGCTTGCCCCGGGCGCCATCGAGCCGCCGACGGTGCCCTTGAAGAGCACGTCTGCGGTGAAGACGTCGCCGCCATTGATCAGGAAGGCGACGTGTCCAGCGGCGTGGCCGGGGGTGTAGATCGCTTCGATCTCGAGCCCGGCGGTGCGCAGCGTCTCGCCGTCGCCAATCGTCTCGGTGACGTCGAGGTCCAGTTCCGCCGCCGCCTCGGCGTGGGCGACGACCGCGGGTCCGCCGAGCCGCTCGCGCGCCTCGGCCAGGCCGGCGACGTGATCGCCGTGGGGGTGGGTGACGAGGATGTGGGTGACGTCGATGCCGTCGCGCTCCGCCCGCTCGAGTAGCGGGCCCAGCTCGTCGTTGCCGTCGATCAGGACGCCGCTGCCGCCCGCTTCGTCGGCGACTAGGTAGGCGTTGGAGAGCCAGGTCGGGTTCTCGGTCCGCTCGACGATCACCGGGGCATCATCTCAAGAGGCTCTCCCGGTCCTACTCCAGAGCGGCGATCAGCTCCGGGTACGCCTGTGTATGGCGGCCCTATGCAGGGTTGGAGGGCCGAGCTACCGTGGCTCGCGGTGAGCCCTGAGATGTTCTTCGAGACAAGCGCTGGACCCGCACCTTGACCAAGCGCCCGGTGGGGGCGCTTGCGGGCATAGCCATGATTCTCCTCCTCGCCGCTCCGGCGGCGAGGAGGACGGCAACGACGCGCGACGTGGTGATCGACGACGGCAGCGGCGCGACGATCGCGGTCGGCGTGACACCGGCCTGCGCGAGCTTCTGCGCTGCGGCCGATCCGCAGCAGGTCGCCAGCTTCGTCGGTACGTTGATCCACGGGCCGGAGGTCGAGCTGCTCACCGTGCAGCTCGAGACGCCGGCCGAGCTGGAAAATGGATTGCGGCTACGGCGCCGCGGCCTGCTACTACCCCGACGAGGACGGGGTCGTCCTCAGCGGCGACGAGGCGCCGGCCGATGACGGCGCCAGCCGCGAGTTCGTGCTCGCCCACGAGTACGGCCACCACGTCGCCAACCACCGTCAAAGCGTGGCGCCATTCCCCGCGGCAATCGATTGGGGAACGCCGCGCTGGTCAAGCCACGAGCAGATCTGCCGGGCTGACCGGCGCGGCGCAGTCTTCCCGGGGGACGAGGAAGACAATCACGACCGCAACCCCGGCGAGGCGTTGGCCGAGGCCTTTGCGTGCCTTCACTTTCCGCGCAGTGGGGTCGAGTGGGGCTGGGCACGCAGTCTGCGGCCAGACGCCGCCGCCTTCGAGGCGATCCGTGAAGACACGCTGAACCCATGGCTGGGGCGGATGAGCATCCGCCTGCGGGGTCCGGCCTGGTCCGCGAGCCGCAAAGGCCTGATCCGTGCCGTACCCACCCCGCTCGACGGCCGAGTCAGCCTATTGCCGGCCGCCGCGCTGTCGCGGTCATTCCGGCTGAGCCTCTGGAGCCCGGCCGGCCAGATCCTCCGCAGCTCCCGGGGCGACCCCACCCCCGGGCCCCGCCTCGACTTCACGGTCTGCGGCCAGTCCCGCCTCCAGTTCCTCCTCCTGCCGAAGCGCCGCCCCGGCACGCCGGTCCCCCTCCTCGTCGAGCGACCCTGAGACGGCGAGCGCCCTGGAAGCAGCGACCCTGAGATAATCAGCGCCCGGGCGGATCTCGCCCATCCCTTGGGGGCGTAGCTCAGTTGGTTAGAGCGCCGGCCTGTCACGCCGGAGGTCGCGGGTTCGAGTCCCGTCGCTCCCGTCTCACCCTGCCCGCAAGACAGGAGACGGGCCGCCGGGACCGAAGGGACGACTGTGGACCAACGCAGTCGAGCGTGGGGGGTCCAGCAACGAATCAAGTCCCTGGCCCTGATCGAGGCTCTGATCGTCACGGCCGTGCTGGTCG
>DASTYR010000326.1:0-4127 GCA_035764795.1 Solirubrobacterales bacterium
CGAGGGCTTCTTCAAGGAGGGCGAGCCGACCGTCCCCGGCGAGGCCGAGCCGGACGGCGAGGAGCTGGTCGCGATGTTCACGGGCCGCGCCCTGATCGAGGCCTGCCTGCTGGTCGAGGAGGGCGTCTGCTCCGTGCGCGACATCGACCTTGGGATGATGGCCGGCGCTGGGCTCGACCCCCGCCGGGGCCTCTTCCCGCCCTTCTGGAAAGCCGACCTGGAGGGGCTCGACTCGGTGCTGGAGCGGATCGAGCAGCTGGAGGAGAAATACGGCGAGCGCTTCGCGCCGCCGGTGACGCTGAAGCGGCTCGTCGCCCAGGGTCGTCACGGGCTCAAATCGGGTCAGGGCTTCTACCCCTACCCGCAGCCCGACGAGGGAGAGCAGGCCGAGACGGTCAAGCTCGAGACTCGGGGCGACGTCGCGATCGCCTGGCTCGCCAACGCTCCGATGAACGCGATCTCGCCGGACGTGATCCGCGACCTCGGCAGCGTCTGGGAGAGAGTGAAATCAGCCGATGGGATCGGCGCGATGGTGATCGCCTCCTCTATCCCGGTCGTCTTCTCGGCCGGCGCCGACATCAAGGCCTTCACGCAGATGGACGAGTCCGGCGGCGAGGAGCTGCTCCACAATGCCCACGCCCTGCTGCGGGATCTGGGCCAGGACAGCGTCGCCACCATCGCTGCCGTCAACTCGATCGCCTTCGGCGGCGGCTGCGAGCTGGCGATGGCCTGCGACGTGAGGATCGGCGCCGAGGCGGCCGTCTTCGGCCAGCCCGAGATCAAGCTCGGGATCATCCCTGGCTTCGGTGGCACGCAGCGTCTGCCGCGCCTGGTCGGCGAGAACAAGGCCCTGGAGATGAACCTGGTCGGCGACGCGATCCTCGCGGACGAGGCGCTCGAGTTCGGCCTGGTCAACCGGATCGCCCCCGACCACGAGTTGTTCGAGACGGCACTCGCCTGGGGCCGCAAGCTGGCCGGCCAGGCTCCGGTCGCCCGCGAGCAGGTCAAGCGGGTGTCCGGCAAGGGCGACCTAGACAAGGGAATCGAGGCCGAGAAGCAGGGCTTCGCCGCCGCCTTCGGAAGCGAGGACGCAAAGGAGGGCATCTCCGCCTTCCTCGGCAAGCGCACGCCCAAGTGGAGCGGCCGGTAGTCGAGCTGGCGACAGAGGTGCAGCGACTCGCGGAGCTGGTCCGCGAGTCGCGCTGCACGGTCGCGCTGACCGGCGCCGGGGTTTCGGTGCCCTCCGGCATCCCGGACTTCCGCACGCCCGAGGAGGGCCTGTGGGCGAACGTCGATCCGATGGAAGTCGCCCACATCGACGTCTTTGAGCGCGATCCCGCCCGCTTCTGGTCCTACTACCGGCCGCGCTTCCACGCGCTCGGCGACAAGCGGCCGAACGGCGCCCACGAAGCGCTGGCCGAGCTCGAGCGCCGCGGTCTGCTCGACGGGGTGATCACCCAGAACATCGACCGGCTGCACCGGGCGGCCGGCTCCGAGAAGGTCGTCGAGGTGCATGGGTCGATAGAGACCTCGACCTGCCGCTCGTGCGGGGCAAGCTACGGCTTGGAGGAGGTCGACTCTCTCTTCGATGGCGACGGGATCGCACTCTGCAGCGACTGCGGTGGGGCGGTCAAACCCGACGTCGTTCTCTTCGGCGAGCTGCTGCCGGAGGCGGCGATGGGGGAGGCGCAGGAGCTGGCGCAGCGCGCCGACCTGATCCTGTGCGTTGGCTCCTCGCTGGTCGTCCACCCGGTCGCCGGGCTGCCCTCTCTGACCCTGGACCGCGGCGGCCGACTGGCGATCGTGACCAAAGGGCCGACCCCCTACGACTCCGACGCAGCCGTGAAGCTCGAGGGCGAGGTCGACGCCGAGCTCGGCGCCCTCTTGGCGGCGCTCGGCTGAGATGACCGCCGAGATCGAGGCGGTGCTGGAGGCGCCCGCCGCAGTCATCTTCGATAACGACGGCCTGCTGCTAGACACCGAGTCGGTCTGGACCCGCGCCGAGCATGACCTCTTCGAGCGGCGTGGCCTCGAGTTCACCCCTGCCGACAAGCGCGAGCTGGTCGGCACCTCGGCCGAGATCGCAGCCGGCATCCTCGAGCGCCGGCTCGGCGAGCCAGGGAAGGGCGAGGCGCTGATCGAGGAGCTGAACGAGCTCGTCGTCGCCGAGCTCGAGCACGGTGTGGAGGCGATGGTCGGCGCCCGCGAGCTGCTGGAGGACCTGAAGCGGCGCGGCACGCCGATCGGGCTCGTGTCGAACTCGCCCCTGCGATTCGTCCGCCGCTCGCTGGAGATCGTCGGCTTCCACAACGTCTTCGATGTAGTGCTGAGCGCGCATGAGGTCGCCGCACCGAAGCCGGCTCCGGACCCCTATCTAGAGGCCTGTCGCCGGCTCGGCGTCGAGCCGGGCCCCGACGTGATCGCCCTGGAGGACTCGCCCACGGGGGTCGCCGCGGCCCGCGCGGCTGGCCTGACCGTGATCGGCGTCCCCTCTCTCGACGGTATCGCCTTGGACGAAGCGCACCACATTGCTGAGTCGCTTCTTGATGAGGTGGTGTCGCGTCATCTCAGCCCCTGAGGGCGCGACGGCGGCGAATAACTCGCTCGCATAGGTGGATCAACTCGCGCACGTTCTGCGCCTGCGCGGCGTCCAGTTCGCCGTGCAGCGATGCGTTGGCCGCCTCGCCTGCCTCCCGCTTACGTGCCTCGAGCGTGCCCATGTCCTCGTCGTGGCCGGGATCGACGAGAGCGCCGGCAAGCTCCACGAGCAATGCCTCGAGAGCGATGCGCAGCTGCAGAGCGGCCTCGCGCATGCGGCCGCTGTCGAGGTCGGCACGGGCTCGGAGGAGCAGGGTCTCGCAGGCGTCGATTTGCTCGCGGCCGCCAAGGACCGCGGCCATCCGCTCCTGCGGGCGCAGCTCTTCGTCCCGTCGTCGCCGACCACTGCGGCCGCCGCGCACGTCGATCTCGCGGGCGAGGGAGAAGCGGCCGGAGGCGACCTCCTCGCCGCTGCCGTAGCCGACGCGGACGAGTACCGCGCGCTCCGCGGAGATCTCGCCGAGGTAGGGGTCGGCGGCAGCTGCCGCCTGCGCGTGCAGCGCCCGGTTCAGGAGAGCGATCCCCTCGGCGACGAGCGCATCGACGTCGGTCTCGGTGGCGACCGCCGCCTCCAGCCAGGCACCGGCCTCGGCCGGCGAGGCGAACGGTTGGTGAGCGCGGATCGCCGTGGCTCGGGTCAGCGGCAACGAGGGCGGTGCCGCCGTGCCATCGGCCTCGCGCGAGCGGCGACGACGGCGGCCCGGAGGCGGCGGCGCACCGAGCGTCTCGATTGCGAGCACGCTCTGGCGCTCTCCGCTCTCGCCACCCCCGCGGGCGAGGTAGCGCCCGTCGGCGACGCCGAGCGCGCCGGCGAGCTCGAACTGCACGAATCCGAAGTACTGGTCCAGGGGACCCGGTCTCCTGGGCGCTTCTCTAGTCGCCGCGGTGGGGGCGACGGTCAGCCGGTAGCGAGAAGTCTGATGGCCGCGTTGGCACGTCCGGGTTCTCGATCTGCTCGAGGCGGTCGGTGAGGCGCAGCCACTGATCGGGTTTCAGCAGCTGGACGAATTCGCCCTCGATCCGCGTCCCGTAGGTCGGCCGGTAGCCGATGTGGACGTGGTCGGCATGGTCGGACATCGCGAAGCTCGGCCCGCCGAGGCTCTCGAGCGATATCAGCTCGTCGGGGACCATCGTCCCCTGCAGTCGCAGGACCGCCTCGAGCAGCTCGTGGGTGAGGGTGCCGGGCCCCTGGTTGCCGAGCACCGGCACGCCGTTGATCAGGGCGATGTCGATGGCGCCGCCGAAGGAGTGGTTGGAGACGTTGCCGCTGGTCGTGATGCTGCCGTGGCGGCCGCACAGCATCGAGGTGATCGTCATCCGGAAGCCCTGCTCGGAGAGGTACGCCATGACCGCCAGGACGCGGCGGTCGATCTGGCCGGCGCGGACTTCGATTCGGTCGCAGTCGGACAGCTCGATCCCGCGGTCGGCGAGGACGCGGCGCTGCAGCGCTTCCTTGGAGAGCAGCAGGACACCGGCGCTGCCGAGCTTGACCGCAAACGGGTTCTTGCCCTTGGCGCGGTAGATGGCCG
>DASTYR010000327.1:0-6727 GCA_035764795.1 Solirubrobacterales bacterium
ACTTTGAGTATCCGCCGGTTGAGGGGGTCATGGCCCCTCGCCCCAGCCGCAGCTTCTGTCTCGCGGCGCCCCGCAGCGGTGCGTTCACGTTTGCGGCGAAGCTTGGGGAGGGTGGTCCCCGGCGACGCCATAGAAGCTCGCCGTCCTGGGCGGCGCGCGGAGAGAGCAGGGCCGCCGGGTCTCCTCGCCCTGGCCTCCCCCCGGCCCCGCGGAGTGTTTCCTGCGCCGAAGGCGCACTTCATTAACCCCGCCGCAGGCGGGGTTTAGGCGTAGGCGAGGAGACCCGGCGGCCCTGCTCGGCTACTCGATGACCGCGAGGACGTCGCCGCTTGAGACTGCGGCGCCTTCGGTGACATTGAGGCTGGTCACCTTGCCGCTGCGATGCGCGGCGATCTCGTTCTCCATCTTCATCGCCTCGATCACGCAGATCAGATCGCCCTCGGACACCTCGGCGCCCTGCTCGACGGCGACCTTGAGGACGGTGCCCTGGAGGGGGGATGGAAGAGACTCGCTGGAGGCGCTGGCTGCACCGCCGGACTTGCGCTCGCGCTTGGGCGGTTTGCGGCCGCCGCCCGCCGGCACAGCGGCGGCGCCCCCGGCACCGGCCTCACCGAGCACCTTGACGTCGAAGAGCTTGCCGGCGACCTCGACCTTGTAGTCGCGAGTGACCAGCTCGGTGCCGTCGTCACTGGTGGCCGGCTCGGGCGCGGTCTCCGGCGTCGTCGTCTTCAGCCACTCCTTGTCTTCCATCAGGTCGCGGCAGGTCTCCCCCCGCGCCCACTGCTCGGTGGCGAGGATCGCCTTGTGGAAGGGAATCAGCGTGGTCAGTCCGCCGACCTCGTACTCGTCCAGCGCCCGCAGCATGCGGCGCGTCGCGTGCTCGCGATCGACGTCCCAGACGATCAGCTTGGCAACCATCGGGTCGTACATCGGCGTCACCTCGGAGCCCGCCTCGACCCCCGAGTCGACCCGCACCCCCGGCCCCGCCGGCTCGCGGTAGGAGGTGATCGCGCCCGGTGCCGGTGCGTAGTTCTTGTGGGCGGCCTCGGCGTTGATGCGGCACTCGATCGCCCAGCCGCGCAGCTCGACGTCGTCCTGGGGGACGGAGAGGGGCTCGCCGGCCGCGATCAGGACCTGCTCGCGGACGATGTCGATCCCGGTGACCATCTCGGTCACGCAGTGCTCGACCTGCACCCGCGTGTTCATCTCGAGGAAGAAGTACTCGTCACCGACCTGCATGCCCTCGATCGTTCCGGCGCCGCGGTAGCCGACCGCCTCGGCGGCATCGGTGGCGATCTTGCCGATCCGCTCGCGCATCTCCGCGTCGACGTGCGGCCCCGGCGCCTCCTCGACGACCTTCTGATGGCGACGCTGCAGCGAGCAGTCGCGCTCGCCGAGGTGGATCACGTTGCCGTGCGAGTCGGCGAGCACCTGAACCTCGACGTGGCGGGGGTCCTCCAGATAGCGCTCGACGTAGACGCGCGGGTCGGAGAAGAACTTCTCACCTTCGCGAGATGCCCCCTCATAGGCGTCTTGGAGGTCGTCGGGCGTCATCGCGACGCGGAAGCCCTTGCCACCCCCGCCGCCGGCCGCCGTGCAGGCGACCGGGTAGCCGGCCTCATCGGCCTGCGCTCTGGCTGCTGCCAGGTCTGCAGCGGGCTCGGTGGCGCCGGGCACGATCGGCACGCCAGCCTCCGCCATGATCTCGCGCGCCCGCGTCTTCGAGCCCATCGCTTCGATCGCCTCCGGCGGCGGGCCGATAAAGACGACGTCCGCCTCGGCGCAGGCTCGGGCGAAGTCAGCATTCTCGGCGAGGAAGCCGTAGCCGGGATGAATCGCCTCGGCGCCGGCCTGCTTCGCCGTCTCGATGATCTTCTCGATGTTCAGGTAGCTCTCGGCCGGCACGGCCGGGCCGATCAAAAAGGCCTCGTCGGCCTCGCGCACGTGCGGGGCCTCGCGGTCGATCTCCGAGTAGACGGCGACCGAACCGATTCCCATCTCCTTCAGCGTCCGGGCGACCCGGATCGCGATCTCGCCGCGGTTGGCTATCAGCACCTTCTCGAACATCGGACGCGGCACTCTATTAACGCCGCGCACGGAATAGGGTGCCGCCCTCATGCTCGTCGAGCTGCAGAGCCATTCGACCGTCTCCGACGGCCAGCTGGCCCCCGCCGGCGTCGTCGCCGAAGCCTACGAGGCGGGTGTAACGACGCTGGCGCTAAGCGACCACGACGCGGTCGCGGGCGTCGCGGAGGCGCAGGAGGCGGCGGAGCGGCTGGGCGTCGCGCTCGTGCCGGCAATCGAGATGTCGTGCGTGCACGAGTACGCCGAAGACCTGCACGTGTGCGGCTACTGGATCGACCTAGAGCGGATCGCACCGGCCTGCGAGCGGGCACAGCAGGAACGGGTCAACCGCGCCGAGGAGATCATCGCCAACCTGCGTCGCGAGGGCTTCGAGCTGACGCTCGAGGATGCGATCCGCGAGGCCGGCGACGCCCTCTCGATCGGCCGCCCCCATATCGCCCGCGCCGCCGGCGCAACGGGCGACCTCGGCCCCTTCTTCGAGGAGTACCTGGTGCCGGGCGCCAAGGCCTTCGTTCCGCGCCGCTGGCCCACCGCCGAGCAGGCCGTCGAGGTCATCCGCGGAGCCGGCGGCATCCCCGTCGTCGCCCACCCCTACTGGGACATCTCCGACCCCTCAGAGGTGGAGACCCTGATCCGAGCCCTCCCCATCGACGGCGTAGAGGCTTTCTACCCCACCCACTCAAAAGAGCAGACCAAGCATCTGCTCGATCTATGCGAGGAGTTGGATCTGATCCCTACCTCCTCCTCCGACTACCACGGCCCCACCCACAAGACCTTCTCCCGCTTCGGCGCCTACGACACCTACGGCCTGGCCGAGCCGCAGGTTCCGACGAAGCGCTAAGCCGCGCCCTGCCGCTCTGACGGGCCTTCCGGTGCGCCTTATGTCCGCATAGCGAACAAAAGGCGCACCGGAACCCAGCCCTTAAGCGTTCGAGCAGCGCAACCTGCTGCCGGCTGTGTTCCCGGCAGGGACGGTCGAAGGAGGGGCCGAAGCCCCTCTCAACGGGCGGATACTCAAAACGCCGGGCTAATCAGCCCGGCGCTTGTCCGGGGAGAGGGGCTTCGGCCCCTCCTCCCACCAACTAAGCCGTAACGGCAGCCGCCGGCAGCAGATCCCGCTGCTCGAGGTACGCGATCAGCTTCTGCGCCGACTCCTCCGCGCTTTCGCTTTCGGTATCGCAGACCACCTCAGGATTCTCCGGCGCCTCATACGGATCCGACACACCGGTGAATTCCTTGATCTCGCCCGCGAAGGCTTTCTTGTAGAGGCCCTTGACGTCGCGCTCGGCGCAGGTGTCGACCGAAGCCTTGACGTAGACCTCGATGAAGCGGTCGCCCATCATCTGGCGGGCCTCGTCGCGGATCTCCTTGTAGGGGGAGATCGCGGCGGTGATCACCGGCACGCCGTTGCGGCTGAGCAGGTCGGCGACGAAGGCGATGCGGCGGATGTTGGTGTCGCGGTCCTCCTTCGAGAAGCCGAGCCCCTTGGAGAGGTTTTCGCGCACGATGTCGCCGTCGAGGATCTCCAGCTTCGAGCCGCGCTCGCGCAGGTGCCCCTCCAGCAGCCTCGAGATCGTCGTCTTGCCGGCACCGGAGAGCCCGGTGAACCAGAGGGTGAATCCCTTGTCGGCCATCGCTACGTCAGTCCTCCTTGTAAGCGTCGATCAGTATGTCCGCCACCTCGTTGCGCGAGAACTCCTGCGGCGGCCTTTCGCCGTTGCCGAGCATCTCGCGCACCTTGGTGCCGCTGAGGAACACGTGGGCGTCGTTGCCGTGCGGGCAGGTCTTGCCCGACGCCATGCCCTCGCACTCGTTGCACCAGAAGCTGTGCTCGAAGAAGAGCGGCTCGATGCCGAGCTCCTTCGTGTCCACCTCGTCGAAGATGTGCTGCGCGTCGTAGGTGCCGTAGTAGTCGCCGACGCCAGCGTGGTCGCGGCCGACGATGAAATGGGTGGCGCCGTAGTTGCGACGAGCGATCGCGTGCAGGATCGCCTCCCGCGGGCCCGCGTAGTGCATCTTCGAGGGGAAGACGCCGAGGATGACCCGGTCCTGGGGGTAGTACTTCTCCATCAGGACCTCGTAGCAGCGCATCCGCACGTCGGCGGGGATGTCGCCGGCCTTGGTCTTGCCGATCAGCGGGTGGATGAAGAGCCCGTCGGTGATCTCCAGCGCCGCCTTGGTCAGGTACTCGTGGGCGCGATGGATCGGGTTGCGGGTCTGGAAGGCGACGACGCGCTTCCAGCCGCGCTCGGCAAACGCCTTGCGCGACTCCTCGGCAGTCATGTAGCGCTTCATGAAGGCCTCTTCGTGATCGGGCAGCGCGTCGACCTCGATCGGGCCGGCGATGCAGCGCGCCCCCTCCTCGTAGATCGCCGCGACGCCCGGGTGGGCCTCGTCGGTGGTGCGGTAGACCTGCTCCGCCTCGCGCTTGACGTCGCGCTCGAAGATCTCCTCGACCTTGATCCGGCCCAGCGGCTTGCCTTCGTCGCTCGACAGCGCGACGACGTCGCCTACCGAGCAATCGAGGTCAGTCGCCAGGGTGATCGGGATCGGCCAGTACTGGCCGTCGGCGCTGCGCATCTCGGCGCAGACGCGCTCCCAGTCGGCCGAGCCCTGGAAGCCGGTCAACGGCGCGAAGCCGCCGTTGCCGATCATCTCGAAGTCGGCCGTGTGGCGCTCGGAAAGGGTCAGGGACAGCTCAGCCATGGTCTCGGTCATGAAGGAATCTCACCAATCGTTCGGGGAAGGGGTCTCTGGTCGGGGGACTGGGTCTCTACTGGTGACGTGCCGGGGTGCCGTCGCGGCTAGTTGATCCCGCACTCCGTCTTGGCGAGGCCGACCCAGCGGCCGTCGCGCGGCGAGCCGCCCGCGACGACCGGCTTGGTGCAGTGGGTGCAGCCGATCGAGGGGTAGCCATGATCGTGGAGCGGGTTGTACGGGAGTTGGTGCTCACGGATGTAGTTCCAGACGTCGCGCTCGGTCCAGTCCGCGATCGGATTCAGCTTCCAGAGGTCGAACCGCTTGTCCCAGGCGAACTTCGGGGTCTTGGCGCGACTGGCTGAGTCCTCGCGGCGGACGCCGGCGAGCCAGCAGTCTACGGAAGACAGCGCGCGCCGCATCGGCTCGACCTTGCGCAGGCCGCAGCAGGCGTCGGGGTCGCGCTTCCAGAGCTCGTCGCCGTGCTCGGCCGCCTGCTCAGCCAAGGTCAGGTTGTGAAAGCGGTCGAACTCGATGCCGAGGTGCTCGGCGAGGCGGTCGCGCGTCTCGTAGGTCTCCGGGAAGAGGACGTCGGTGTCGAGGTAGAAGAAGCGAGCCTCGGAGTTGATCTGCGAAGCGAGGTGGGCGGTCACCGAGCTGGTTTTCTGGAACGAGCAGGCGATGTAGTGGCTCTCGCCGAAGGTCTCGAACATCCACTCGATCGCCTCCGTGGCGTTCTTCTCCTCGAGCTGGGCAGCGACCGACTCGGCGTCGATCTCGGGGGTTGTGGCGACGACGGGCGGCGGGCTCATATCGCGCACTCGCCCTCGCCGCGCTCGACCTTGTAGGGGCTGGAGCGCTGCCAGTCGATGAACTGCTGCATCGTCTCGAGGCTGAACTCGGCGGGCAGCGTCAAATCCTTGATCGCGGCTTCGAAGCGCTCCGCCCCGGCCCGCTCGACGAAGGCGTTGAACTCCTCGCCCTCGTCGCGCTCGGCCTCATAGAGCTTGATCCAGCGCTCGACCGCCTCGGGGACCCGTTTGGCGGGCAGCCGCGATTTCAGCCGCTTGCCGAAGATCACCTCGCCGCCCTCGAAGTTGCCGCCGACGTGCGGGATGTAGGCGGGCATCTGGCGTCCGCCGACTTTCAGCGAGGCGCCGTAGAAGCCGATGTTGGCGATGTGGTGCTGCGAGCAGCCGTTGGGGCAGCCGCTCATCTTCACGTGGATGCGCTTGGTCAGCTCGTCGGAGATCTCCATCGCCTGGACCCGCTCCTTGACGGCCCGATTGAGGCCCATTGAACTGGTGATGCCGAGTTTGCAGCTATCGGTGCCGGGGCAGCTGACGACGTCGCTGATCTCGCGGGGACCTGCCTCGTCCAGGCCGAGCTCGCCGAGCCTCTGCCAGACGTCGAAGAGCGCCTCGTCGCGGACCCAGCGCAGGACCAGGTTCTGCTGCACGGTGCTGCGCGCGTAGCCACCGGTGTACTCGCGCATGATCGCGGCGAGGCCGCGGAACTGCGCCGGGGTGAGGTCGCCGCGCTCGACCTTGACCTCGACGGTCGAGAAGCCCTCCTGACGCTGGGCCTGGACGTTGGCCCCGAGGAAGCGCTCGAACTCCGAGCGCTCGCCGTTGGGGGACGCGGGAGCGGCGGGCGGCGCCGGCGCGTTCGCCTCCTCGTCGTGGTCGTAGCGCAGCCGCTCGACCAAGTCCGAGTTGAAGTCCCGCTCGGCGACCCAGTCGCCCTGCAGCTCCTCCTCGACCTGCTCGCGGAAGGCGTCGATCCCGATCTTGTCGATCAGGACCTTGATTCGGGCGCGGGCACGGTTGACCCGCAGCCACTCCTGGCGGTCGAAGATGCGCAGCGCCGCCTCGGCGACCTTGAGGTAGTCGCCGTTGTCGGCCTCGACGAACTCGTAGAGCGTCGGCGCGACGCGGGCCATGAT
>DASTYR010000328.1:0-3385 GCA_035764795.1 Solirubrobacterales bacterium
TCTTCCAGAATCTGACGGCCGTCGACAA
Organism: Solirubrobacterales bacterium; assembly: GCA_035764795.1. Classification (GTDB taxonomy): domain Bacteria; phylum Actinomycetota; class Thermoleophilia; order Solirubrobacterales; family 70-9; genus VRUE01. Next base: position 29 of record DASTYR010000328.1, read on the forward strand.
CCGAGTCCGCAAGGCAAACCAGGAGCGGCTGCGCGAGCTGAATCGCACCCATGGCGACGAGGTGAAGTTGTTTTGCGCGCACGACCCGCGCGAGCTCGAGCTGGCACAGGCGATGAGCGCCACGACGGTCGCCGCGACCGGGTGAGCGGGCAAGGCGCCGAGAAGCTCTGGGATCCGCCGGCGGAGCTGGTCGAGCAGGCCCGGCTGACCGAGTACATGCGCTGGCTGGAGGCCGATCGCGGCCTGCGCTTCGGCGACTACCACGAGCTCTGGCGCTGGTCGGTCGGCGACCTCGAGGCCTTCTGGGACTCGATCTGGGACTTTTTCGGCGTCCAGGCCGACGGCGAGCGCGGCGCGGTGCTGGCGAGTCGGGAGATGCCCGGTGCCGAGTGGTTCCCCGGAACGCAGCTCAACTACGCTGAGCACGTCTTCGCCGGCAAGGAAGGCGGCGAGACGGCGATCCTCCACGCCTCGGAGCTGCGCGAGCTTGATGAGCTGAGCTGGGGCGAGCTGCGGTCCCAGGTGGCCGCCGTCGCGGCGGGCCTGCGGTCGCTGGGCGTCGAGCGCGGCGACCGCGTCGTCGCCTACCTGCCGAACGTCCCCGAGGCGATCGTCGCCTTCCTCGCCACCGCCTCGATCGGGGCGATCTGGTCGAGCTGCTCGCCCGACTTCGGGCCGGCCAGCGTGATCGACCGCTTCGCCCAGATCGAGCCGAAGGTCCTCTTCGCGGTCGACGGCTACCGCTACGGCGGCAAGGACTTCGACCGCCGCGGCGTCGTCGCCGAGCTGCTCGCCGCGATGCCGACGGTCGAGCGCACCGTAGTCGTCCCATACCTCGATCCAGATCCGGATCTCTCTCCGCTGCGCGATGCGACGCCTTGGGACGACCTGCTCGCCACCGGCGGGCGCGCCGAGCCGTCCTTCGACCGCGTCCCCTTCGACCACCCGCTCTGGGTCCTCTACTCGTCAGGGACCACCGGCCTGCCGAAGGCGATCGTCCAGGGCCAGGGCGGCATCCTGCTCGAGCACCTGAAGAAGCTCCACCTCCACGTCGATTCCCACCCCGGCGACCGCCTCTTCTGGTTCACGACGACCGGCTGGATGATGTGGAACTTCCTCGTCTCCGGCTTGCTGACCCGAGCCGCGATCGTCCTCTACGACGGCAGCCCGGGACACCCCGACATGGGCGTGCTCTGGGACCTGGCCGAGCGGGCCGGGGTGACCATGTTCGGAACCAGCGCCTCCTACGTCGCCGCCTGCATGAAGGCGGGCGTCGAGCCGGGCAACGGCCGGGATCTGAGCCAGCTCAAGGCGATCGGCTCGACCGGGTCCCCCCTCTCTCCCGAGGGATTCGACTGGATCTACGAGCAGCTCGGCACCGACACCTGGCTCTTCTCGACCAGCGGCGGCACCGATCTCTGCACCGCCTTTGTCGGCGGCACTCCGCTGCTGCCGGTCCACCGCGGCGAGCTGCAGGCGCGAGCGCTGGGGGCCGCCGTAGAGGCGTGGGACGAGGACGGGAAAGCGATCGTCGACGAGGTCGGCGAGCTGGTCGTCACCGAGCCGATGCCGTCGATGCCGCTCTTTTTCTGGGGCGACGAGGACGGTAGCCGCTACAGCGAGGCCTACTTCGAGCACTACCCGGGCGTCTGGCGCCACGGCGACTGGATCGAAATCACCTCGCGCGGCACGGCGGTCATCTACGGCCGTTCGGACTCGACCATCAACCGCTCCGGCGTCCGCATGGGGACGAGCGAGATCTACCGCGCGGTGCTCGGGGTCGAGCAGATCCTCGACGCGCTCGTAGTCGACGTGCCTCGACCGGGAACCGAGGGCTGGATGCCCCTCTTCGTCGTTCTGCGCGAGGGCGTCGAGCTCGACGACGAGCTGCGCAGGGAGATCGCCAGCCGCGCGCGCACCCAGTGCTCCCCCCGCCACGTCCCCGACGAGGTCTTCCAGATCGCCGAGGTGCCACGCACCCTGAGCGGCAAGGCGCTCGAGGTGCCGGTCAAGCGAATCCTGATGGGAACGCCGGCCGAGCAGGCCGCGTCGCGTGATTCCTTGGCCAATCCGCAGGCGCTCGACTGGTTCGTCGAGTTCGCAGATTCGCTCGACTAGGCAGGCGTCACCGGATTGCGGCGCGTCGCAAATGAGCGATCCTTACTCGCCGCCAGCGCAAAGCGCCGGATTAGATCCTCGCGCAGGTCCTCCGGCTGGACGACCGCATCGACGACCAGCTCCGAGGCGAGGTGGAGGATGTCGATGTCGGCCGCGTACTCCTCGCGCTTGCGCGCCACGAACTCCTCGCGCTCGGCCTCGTCGGAGATCGCCTGGATCTGGTTGTAGAAGACGGCGTTGACCGCGGCCTGCGGCCCCATTACCGCGATCGAGGCGCTCGGCAGGGCGATGCAGCAGTCGGGCTCGAAGGCGGGGCCGGCCATCGCGTAGAGGCCGGCGCCGTAGGCCTTGCGGACGATCACCGAGAGCTTCGGCACGGTCGCTTCTGAGACGGCGCTGATCATCTTGGCGCCGTGGCGGATGATCCCCTGGCGCTCGACCGCGGTGCCGATCATGAAGCCGGGCACGTCGGCGAGGAAGAGCAGCGGGATGTTGAAAGCGTTGCAGGTCTGGATGAAGCGCGCCGCCTTGTCGGCCGAGTCGACGAAGAGGACGCCGCCCTTCTGCTTGGGCTGGTTGGCGACGACGCCGACAGCGCGGCCGTCGAGCCGCCCGTAGCCGACGATCAGCTCCTTGGCCCAACGCTCCTGGACCTCCAAGAAGCTTTCGGCATCGAGCAGCGCGTCGAGCACCTCGCGCATGTCGAAGGGTTGGTTCTCGTCGGCCGGGACGATCTCGGCGATCGAAGCTTTTGAGGTCGGGGCGACCGGTTCGATCGTCGGCGGCGTCTCGCGCCAACTGCCCGGCATGAAGGAGAGGTAACGCCGGGCGAGGTCGATCGCCTCCTCGTCGCTCTTGACCAGAAAGTGGCCGCAGCCGGAGACGCCGGTGTGCATCTTGGCGCCGCCCATCTCCTCCAGCGTCACCTCCTCGCCGATCACCATCTCGGCCATCCGCGGCGACCCCAGGTACATCGAGGCGTTGCCGTCGCGCATGATCACGACGTCGCAGAAGGCGGGGATGTAGGCGCCGCCGGCGGCGCTGGGGCCGAACAGCACGCAGACCTGCGGGACGGCGCCGGAGAGCTGGACCTCGTTGTAGAAGATGCGGCCGGCCCCGCGGCGGCCGGGGAACATCTGGACCTGGTCGGTGATCCGCGCACCCGCTGAGTCGACCAGGTAGACGATCGGGACCTGCAGCTTCAGGGCCCGCTCCTGGATGCGGAGGATCTTCTCGACC
>DASTYR010000329.1:0-2489 GCA_035764795.1 Solirubrobacterales bacterium
TGACGCGCAGCGGGCGCCCGCCGCGCAGCTGCTCCTCGAGGCGGCCATCGGGCAGCACGTCGACCGCGTTGCGCCCCAGGTCCGTCACGGGTCCAATGCTAGACTGCCGCGTTCGCTCGGCGGCTTCTGCCGCGCCGAGCCTTCGCCTTAGATGCCGGCCCTGCGACAAAAGCCCCGCCGGCCGGGCGGCACGGTTCCGCCCCCCCCGCCCCCGGCCTCGCAGTCGAAGCGCGCCAAGCCGCGCCTCAAGAAGCTGCGCGTCCTCTTCGTCCTGATGGGGCTCGCCGTGCTGGCCGTCTTCTCGATGGTCTTCGGCATGGTCGTCGCCGTCTCCCAGCAGCTACCCGACATCTACAACTTCGCCCGCTACACGGCGTCGAAGAACAGCGAAGTCTTCGACGCGACCGGCGAGCCGATCGGGACCCTGACCAGCAACCAGAACAAGATCCTGCTCGAGTCCGACCAGATCTCCCCCAACATGAAGAACGCGGTGATCTCGATCGAGGACTCGCGCTTCTACCAGCACGAGGGGGTCGACTTCCAGGGAATCGGCAGGGCGCTGGTCAAAGACATCATGAGCCGCAGCGCCGCCCAGGGCGCCTCGACGATCACCGAGCAGTTCGTCAAAGACGCACTGGCCGCCCAGGACAGCCGCACGCTCTTCCAGAAGTTCCGCGAGGCGGTGCTTGCCTACCGGCTCGAGCAGCGCTGGAGCAAGGACGAAATCCTCACCCAGTATCTGAACACGATCTACTTCGGCGAGGGTGCCTACGGCATCGAGGCCGCGGCACGCACCTTCTTCGGCGAGGCACACCCCGACTGCGGTACCGAAACCGAGCCCTGCGCTGCCGTGCTCGAGCCGTGGGAGGCGGCCCTCCTGGCGGGAGTAATCGCCTCCCCCTCGGCCTACGACCCCAAATTCTTCCCCGAAAACGCCCTCGCCCGGCGCAACCTGGTGCTGGAAAGGATGTACGAGCAGGGCTACATCACCGCCGAGCAGCTCGAAGAAGGCACGAAGCACGCGCTGCCCGCGCCCGACGACATCGCGCCGCCGACGCTCGACTCCGAAGCGCCGTACTTCACCTCCTGGCTGCGCCAGCAGCTGGTCGACCGCTACGGCGCCGCCAAGACCTTCTTCGGCGGTCTCAAAGTCAAGACGACCCTCGACCTCGACCTCCAGCATGCCGCCGAAGAAGCGGTGACGAGCTACCTCGGGGAACTGGGGCCGACCGCCTCTCTGGTCGTGATCGATAACCGCAACGCCGGCATCAAGGCGATGGTCGGAGGCCCCGACTTCGAGCAGGCGCCCTTCAACCTGGCGACGCTCGGACACCGCCAGCCGGGCTCCTCGATCAAGCCGATCATCCTGGCGACCGCCCTGCAGCAGGGGATCTCGCCGGAAACCGTCTACGCCTCCGAACCGAAAGTCTTCAGCTTCGGAAAGAAAGACGAGGAACTCTTCGAGGTCAAAAACTACGGCGACAGCTACCTCGGCTCCGCCAGCCTCGCCACCGCCACGACCTACTCCGACAACTCGGTCTACGCCCAGGTCGGGCTGGAAAGCATCGCGGGCGGGCCGCGGGCGATCGCCCGCACCGCCCACCGGCTCGGCGCCCAGACCCACCTCTCGACCAACCCGGCGATGGTGCTCGGCGGTCTGAAGGAAGGGGTGACGCCGCTCGAGTGGACCTACGTCTTCTCGACGATCGCCAACGACGGCACCCGGGTCAGCGGCACCCTGGCGCCCGACCCGGGCCGCACCCCCGTCGCCTTCACCCAGGTCACCGACCAGGACGGCGACACGATCAAGGGCGGTGACAACGACTCGATCGACAAACAGGTCCTGCCTGAAGACGTCGCCCAGGAAACCAAGTCGATCCTCGGCACCGTCATCACCAGCGGCACCGGCGTCCGCGCCGACATCGGCGACGAAAGCCAGTGGGGCAAGACGGGCACCACCGACGACAACGGCGACGCCTGGTTCTGCGGTGCCACCGACGAGGTGACGGCCTGCGTCTGGGTCGGCTACGCCGACACGCTGACCCCGATGCTGACCGAGTTCTCCGGCGGCCCCGTCGACGGCGGTACCTTCCCGGCGCTGATCTGGGCATCGGTGATCTCGGCCTGGGAGGAGATCCAGGCCGAAAACGCAGCGGCGAAGGAGAGTGAGGACGGCGAAAGCTCCGAATCCGGCGAAGGCGACTCCTACACGCCGCCTGAAGAAAACATCGAATCGACGCCCGAACCCGAAGGCCTCGAATCAGAACCGCAGGCCGAACCGGAGCCGGAACTGCCGCCGGAAGAAGCCGCGCCCGAAGAAGCGGCCCCTGAAGAATCCGCGCCGGAATCGGGCGGCGGGCTTGGGGCGCCGGGCTAAGCCGATCTACAAGGGCCGGGGCCTGGAGACGAAAGGACTGCCGGCGAGGGAGAAGCGCCAGGGGCGCTCAACGGCTTTGGTGATCCCGATTCTTGGGCTGGCGACGATCTCG
>DASTYR010000330.1:0-3062 GCA_035764795.1 Solirubrobacterales bacterium
ACTTTGAGTATCCGCCCGTTCGGAGGTACTCCATGCCCGTCCTCCATGCCGTTCGGAAAGCATGAGAATGCCGATCCGATGAGCGTTTCAGTGGTCATTCCGACGCGGGATCGGCCGGAGAAGCTGGCTAGATGTTTGGCCGCCCTTCGAGGTCAAGCCGCGGAGGTGATCGTGGTCGACGACGGATCCCGCGAGCCCGAAGCCGTTGCGCGCGCCGTGCACGCAGCAGGGGTTGAGCTGGTGAGGCTCGGGGGGCGGGGGCCGGCGGGGGCGCGGAATGCGGGGGTGGCTGCGGCGAGTGGGGAGGTCGTCTGCTTTACGGACGACGACTGCGAACCGGAGGATGGCTGGGCAGAGGCCTTGGCCGCACCGATTCTCGCGGGCGAGGCGGCAAGCACCGCCGGCAGGACCGTGGTTGGTGACGACGCGAGCGCCGCCGACCGAGCCTGGCAGGCGATCGCTAACCAGCTCCAGCTAGCGGGCGCTGAACCCGGGTCGCCTTCCCCCGGCTTCGCCGCCACCTGCAACCTCGCCTGCTCGCGCACCCTGCTTTCCGAGCTTCCCTTCGACGAGTCCTTCCTCTCCGCCGCCGGCGAGGACCGCGACTGGGGAGCCCGCGCCGCAGCCCAGAACTCGGCACCTCATTTCGTCCCGAATGCTGTCGTCACCCACCGCCCCGACCTAACCACCCGCACCTTCCTCCGCCAGCAATACCGCTACGGCCGCGGCGCCTCCCAATTCCGAACAGCTAACCCTTCACGCGGCCTGGGCCACCCAAGCTTCTACTTCAGCTTGCTCCGCTCCGGCTTCGCCTCGGGCCTCGCCCCTGGCTGCCTGGTCCTGGCATCCCAGCTCGCCATTGCCACTGGAACCTTGAAAGAGCGGAGATTGGGCACCCCTCGAACGGGCGGATACTCAAAACGACGGCCTAATTAGGCCGTCGTTTGTCCGGGCGAGGGGTGCCCAATCCCCGCTCCCTCACCGCTCCATCAAGGGGGTCCCGGCAAGCCCAGTCATGTCGGCACCATTCAACGCTGCCACGGTCGCCGCAATGTCGGTGATGCGGGCCGACCGATTGAGCTTCCGAATTCGCGCCGCCCCCGGCGCCAGCACCGCCCAGGCATCCCCATCGGTGTGGTTCCCGGTCCGCCCGCTGCCATAGCCGTGGCGGCGCACGGTCCCGAAACGCTCGGAGCGCAGCGCGTCGATTGTCACCGACGAAGTCGGCCGCCAGCGCACGACCAAATCAGGGAGACGGTCAGCGGCGCCTCCCTGCCAACGCTCAGCGACCCGATCGACCGACGCCACCGCGGGCTGGCCGTCGGGGTCTCGGAAGTCGGCGAGACCGGCCGCGATCGTCGCCAGCAGCTCCTCCGCCTCGGCCTCCTCGACGATCCCCTCGCGCTCGCGTCCCTTCAGGTTCAGGCAGACGTAGCCCTGATTGTCGGCGGGGTGGGCGAAAGCACGGGTCGTCGACCAGTCGACCCCGCGCAGCTCCATGCGAGCGGTCAGCTCAAGTGCGAGGCGGTCAGGCATCGCCGCCGCGACGGCGCCTCGCAGGCGCCCCGAGAGGGCCGCCCGCAGTCGCCACATCGCGCCTGAATCCGAGTCGGCCCCCTCCTCGGACGGCGCCCCGCCGAGCACAGCCGCCAGCATCCCCGGCAGCATGTCGGCGCGGCTGGTGTTGACGTCCATGCCGAGCACCGAGCAGGCGACCACGTCGGCGTCGTCCGGCAGCGCCGCCAGCACCCTGCCGAGCTGAGCGTCAACCTCGACGTAGACGTCGGCTAGGGCCCCCTCGAGCAGCTCGCGCTCGACCGCGGCGAGCTTGCCGTCGTCCAGGTACGGCGGCACCTCCCAGAGCCGGTGCCCGGCCAGGTGGGGGGCTGCAAAGGTCAGCCAGACGAGGTCGAAGCGACCTTGCCGCAACTGCTCGATCGCCACGTCGGCGACGCGGCGCGGCGCCGCGAGAAAGCGCTCGCGGAGCCTCATCAGCTCCGACCGCCGCTGGGCGCCGAAGACCTCGGTGACATCTGGCGGCCGCCCATGGCGACGCCGCAGGGCCTTGTCAACGCCTCCCGGCACCGCCCAGCGCTCGAGCACGACCCGCTCGCTCATGCCCCAGCCGCAGACGAGGACCCCGTCCGCGGCGTTCGGCTCATGGCACTCGTAGGGATCGACCGCAAGCGTCCGGCGCCCCGCCAGCGCCAACCGCTCCCATACGGCGGGGGTCGCGCCAAACTCACCCGCCAGCCGCACCGCCTGGCGACTCGAAGACCACTGAAACGGATAGAAGAGGCCGTGATCGCCGACCTCGACGCCCCTGTAGAGGGATTGGTAGGCGCTCGCCGGGAAGTGCTCGGCCGGGCTCGCGAGCTCGATCTCGGTGCCGCGTGCGCGGAGGGCCTCCAGGTTCGGCAGGCGACCTTCGCCGCGCAGCCGCTCCAGCAGCGCCGCGCTGGCGGCGTCGAACTGAAGGACGGCGATCACGCTGCGCCCACCGGCTCGGCGACCGTCACCTCAGCACCCCCGAGACGAGCCGAGCGCCCCGCGGCCTCGACGACGGCCATCGCCGCGACCCCGTCCCGAGGCCCGGCCAGGGAGCCGGCGTCCTCGCCCCTCGTCCGGGCGGCGAAACTCTGCAACTGCCTTCGCAACGAGACGATCAGCGGCTCCTCGCCGCCGCGCAGGCGGCCGAGGGTGGCGCGCCAGCGATCGCTGCGCGAGGCAGCGAGCAGGCGTCCCGAGCGGTCGCGGACCTCGACTCGCTCCGCATAGGGGCGATCGGTGGCGCAGCGGATGCTGGCACGGCCGCGGCCCAGCTCGAGCTCGATCTCAGCCCGCTCCCCTTCGAGCCGGCCGGTGCGGACAGCGATCGGGTCGGCACCGGTGAGGAAGGTGGCAAGGTCGATGACGTGGATGCCCGCGTCGAGCAGCGCCTCGTCCCGACTGGCGTGCGCATCCCAATCGGCGCGCCGAAAGCGCAGCTCGAGGCTCAGGTCCAGCCATCCCTCCTCCGGGATCAGCGGTAGCAAGGCGACTCCCTGGAGGAAGCGCCGATT
>DASTYR010000331.1:0-4794 GCA_035764795.1 Solirubrobacterales bacterium
GGGCAAAAACAACCAGGGTCTGGCTGACGACGTTTGGATCAGCACAGCGAACGCCAGCTCGCCCTAGCGCGACTGACAGCACCGACGTCATCGAGGACCGGGACGCGCTCCCGGTCCTCGACACATCAGGCGGTCGCGGCCACCACGACGATGTAGGTCGCGTACAGCCCCATCCAGGCGATCACGACCGGCAATGCGAAGCGGTCGCGCCGGTGCAGCACCTCGTAGGCGAGGAAGCCGCCGATCAGGCCGAGCACGATCGAGAACGTCGCGTTGAAGCTGAGCTCCCAGTCGGTGAAGATCAGGCCGATCCCAATCGGGATCGTCGACTGGAAGACCATCGCGCCGGTGATGTTGCCGAGGGCCAGCGAGTCCTTGCCCTCGCGCACCCAGAAGAAGCTGTTGACCTTCTCCGGCAGCTCGGTGGCGAGCGGCGCCAGGATCAGGGCGAGGACGACGGCCTCGACACCGAGCGACTCGGCGATGTGCAGTAGCTCCTCGACGAAGAGGTGGGCGCCCCCGACCATCGCGCCGAGCCCGACCAGCAACTGGACGACACACAGAAGCAGCGAGGGGTTCATGCGGAACTCCTCGCGCCGCTCGAAGAGGAGCGGGTCGAGCGTGCCGTGGTCCTGCACCTCGCCGCTGCCGCGCAGGGTGCGGCGGATGTAGACGACGTAGGCGAGGATGACGACGATCCCGACCGGAATCCGCAGGGGATCCGGCGCCCCCCAGGCGAGCGCCAGGGAGACGGCGAAGAAGATCAGGAAGAAGACGAGGTCCCGCTCCAGGGTCGGGCCATGGGCGTCCAGCTGGAGGCCAGTCTCGCGCCGCTCACGGTAGAGGTAGGCGAAGAGCCCGACCAGGCCCATCGCCAAGGTCGCCAGCAGGAAGGGGGCGCCGACGATCGCGCCGATCGCCACCTGATCGGCGCCCTCCTTGGCGCCGATCAGCGCCACGATCGCGATCAGCGTCTCGGGCATCGCCGTGCCAACAGCGGCCAGCAGGCTGCCCACGGCGCCTTCGCCCAGCTTCATGCGGTGGCCCAGCCACTCCACCGCGTTGGTGAAGAGGAGGGCGCCGGCGAGGATGACGGCGAAGCTGACGACCAGCAGCAGGTAGCTCAAGCGACTAGCCGGCCAGTCTCAAACACTTTTGGATGTCGACCGGGGTGCGCGCTTCGCCCAGGCATTCGAGTTCGGCCTGCTCGCCGTTGCCGGACCCGCCCGACCTGCCCGAGCCGCCGCCGTCGAGACCTTCCAACAGGCCGCCGATGTCTGGGACTCCACCCCCGCCCTGCAACAGCTCAAGCAATTCGATCGGATTGACACCGAGCTTGAGGAAGAGGTCGTTGAGGGGTTTAGCGCCCCCGGGGGCCGATACCTCCTGCTCCTCGTTTACGCCCGCCAGTTTCAACTCGAAGTCGAGCGAGACGCTTTCGGCGCCGGCCTGCGAGCCGCCCTCGGGAGCGATCTCGAGCTGGGCGGAGACCTGACGCACGATGTCGTCCTCGCCCACGTAGACGTCGACATGGGCCGTTTTCACGGCCTCGCTCACTTCGCTCTTGGCCGCGTCGATCTCCGACTCGGAGGGCAGCGCCCCCGCGGCGCCCACCTGAGCGCTACAGGCCGGGTCTTCGGCCAGCTCGATCAGCGCGTCGAGGGCGCCCGATACGTCGAGGTCGCCGCTGATCTTGGTGGTGCTGGTGCCCTCGACATCGGCACTGCCGTCGTCACTGAGGTTGTCGATGAAGTTGCCGATTTCGAGCCCGCTCGCGGCCTCCTGACACGCAGTGGGCGAACCGCTACCAGCCGCCCCCTGCTGTTCGGCCTGCTTCAACGCCGATTCGACGATGCCGAAAGTCGTGGGGTCGACTTCGTAGTCGATCCCTTCGTAATCGACGTAGGCGGAGTTCGGCAGCAGCACCAGACCGCCCTCGAAGTCGATCTTTTCGTCGCCGAATGATCCGTCGACGTCGGCCACGAGGTCGAACTGCGGCTTCTCGCCCTTCTCCATCGCACCCTGGAACGGCCCGGACAGGCTGAGGTCGAAGTTGCCCGCTTCCTTCCCCTCGACGTCGGCGGCAAGCGAGAGGTCAAGGACGCCGCTTTCGATGCCTTCGAAGGTCGCATCGTCGATCGCCGCCTGGGCGTCGCCCCCTCCCGCACCTCCGCCGTCGCCGTTGTCATCGCCGCAAGCAGCGAACGCCACGGCGAGCGCCAGCAGGGCGGCGAGGACGGAGAAGCTGCGGGGTCGGTTCACGGCGATGCCTCCAGGCGGGGGTCGGGTGCGTCGGGGATCGTAAGGCTAACGATGGGCTAGCGCGCCCTCTCGATCTCCGGCGGCGTGCTCTCGGTCAGGTTGACCAGCAGTGGCAGCAAGAAGGCGCCGAGGAAGATCAAGGCAATCCCCGTCGCGACGAGACGGTCGGAGCCGGCCAGGTGGCCGAGGATGCCGATTGCGAAGCCCGCCGCGACCAGGCCGATGTAGACGGTGCCGCTCTCGGGCAGGAGGGCGGCGGCGGAGATTGCGAGCTCGAGCACCGGCGGGATTATCATCGCCGGATGGCCGAGACGCCCGACTCAGTCGCCGAGACCCGCGAGGCGTTGGCGCGCGCCGCCTACCTCGCCGACGAGTCGGCGGCGCTCGTCTCCTTCCTAGCCCAGCGGCTGAGCAAGCCGATCCTGGTCGAGGGACCGGCCGGCGTCGGCAAGACCGAGCTCGCCAAGGCCCTCGCCCGCGCCACGGGTCGCGAGCTGATTCGCCTCCAGTGCTACGAGGGTCTCGACGAGGCCAAGGCGCTCTACGAGTGGAATTACCGCAAGCAGCTGCTGAGGATCCAAGCCGGCGGCGCCCAGGGAAGCTGGGAGGAGGTCCACGACGACATCTTCGACCAGGAGTTCCTGCTCGAGCGGCCGCTGATGCAGGCAATAGCCAGCAAGGAGCCCGTCGTCCTGCTGATCGACGAGATCGACAAGACCGACCAGGAGTTCGAGGCGATGCTGCTCGAGCTCCTCTCCGACTTCCAGATCACGATCCCCGAGCTCGGCCAGGTCAGCGCCACGACGATGCCGCTGGTCGTCCTTACCTCCAACAACTCGCGCGAGCTGACCGAGGCGCTGAAGCGTCGTTGCCTCTACCTGTGGCTCGACTATCCCGACCTCGAGCGCGAGATGGAAATCGTCCGCCTGCACGCGCCGGAGCTGCCGGAGACCCTGACGCGCCGCCTGGTCGAGGTGGTGCGGATGGTGCGGGCGCTCGACCTCAAGAAGCCGCCCTCGATCGCCGAGACGATCGACTGGGCGCGGACCCTGCTCCTGATGGGAGCCGACGACATCGACCGCGAGACCTTCGAGCAGTCGATGTCGATCATCGTCAAGCACCGGACCGACATCGACCTCGTCGCCGAGCGGGTCGGGGTGAAGCTTGCCGACGCCGTACGGCCCCAAGGCTGACGCCGGCCCGCCCGGGCTGGCGTCGAAGCTGCTCGGCTTCTGCGAGGAGCTGCGCAGCGAGGGGGTCGCCGTCGGCACCTCCGAGATCCTCGACGCCTTCGCCGCGCTCGAGCAGGTGCCGTGGAGCTCGCAGGACGACTTCCGCGAGGCGCTGGCGGCGACGATCGCCAAGTCGCAGGAGGACCGGCGCCTCTTCGAGCTGCTCTTCGAGCGCTGGTTCTTCCGCGCCGCCGAGGCGGAGGCGGTCGAGCGCGGAATCGGCGAGCGTGGCGAGGGCGGCGACGGCGGTGAGCAGCTCGACATCGACGAGCTGCGCGACCGCATCCGCGAGGCGATCGCCGCCGGCGAGGAGGGCGAGATGCGCGACCTTGCCCGGCTCGCGATCGCCGCCTTCGGCCGCGACGGCGAGGGCTCGGGCGTGGTCGGCGTCGACGTGCAGCGGATTCGCCGCACCCTTGGCCTCTCGACCGGGACGCAACAGGGAGACGCGGCGAGCGGCGAGCGGCCGCCGATCGACCGCGAGGAGCTGAACCGCTTCGAGCGTCACCTGCGGCGCGAGCTCGAGCGCGACCTGATCGAGCGCACCCAGACGCTGCCGCCGTCGCGGCCCCTGGCCGAGCTCGACCGGGCACTGCCGACCAGTCCGACCCAGGACCTCGCCGCGGTCCACCGCGCCGTCTCGCAGATGAAGCGACGGCTGGCGACGCTCGGCCACGAGCAGCGCGGCCGGCGCAAGGGGCGGACCGTCGACGTGCGGCGGACGATGCGCGCCTCGTTGGAGACCGGCGGCGTGCCGATGCACCTCCGCTACCGGCCGAAGCGGCCTCGCCGCCCCGAGATCTACGTCCTCTGCGACGTCTCGACCTCGGTGACCTCGGCGAGCGTCTTCTTTCTATCTGTCCTCCACGCCCTCCACGACTCGTTCCGCAAGCTGCGCAGCTTCGTCTTCATCGAGCGCATCTCCGAGGTCACCGAGGTCTTCGAGCACGAGCGCGACTTCCGCGAGATCGCGCGGCGGATCTCCAGCGAGGGTGGCGTCGCCGATGTCTCCGGCTACACCGACTACGGCCGCGTCTGGAACGAGTTCCTGACCGAGATCTCCGGCGACCTCGACCCGCGCTCGACCGTGATCGTGCTCGGCGACGCTCGCACCAACGGCCGCGAGCCGCACGCCGAGGTCTTCGCCCAGGTCGCCGAGCGGGCCGGGAGGCTGTTCTGGCTCAACCCCGAGCCGCGGCTCTACTGGAACTACGGCGACTCCGTGATGGCCGCCTACGAGCGCTATTGCGACGGCGCCTTCGAATGCTGGACGACCCGGCACCTGGAGAACTTCGTCAAC
>DASTYR010000332.1:0-3569 GCA_035764795.1 Solirubrobacterales bacterium
AAGATGCCCTCGGGGCGGATCACCAGGGCAATGATCAAGGCGACGAAGCCGAAGGTCACCTTCCAGCGCGGCTCGACGACGAGGGTCGACCACTCGATCACGACGCCGAGCACCAGCCCGGCGGTGAGGGCGCCGAAGGGATTGCCGATTCCGCCGAGGATGACCGCGGCGAAGATCGGCAGCAGCAGCTCGAAGCCGAGCTCGGGACGGAGGTTGGTGAGCGCCCCGGAAAGCACCCCCGCGAGTCCCGCCAACGCCCCGGCGAAGAGCCAGGTGTAGAGGATCACCCGCCGCGTGTCGATCCCCGCCGTCTCCGCCAGGTCGAGATTGTCCGACAGCGCCCGCATGCGCTTGCCGAGCAGGCTGAAGCGGACCATTGCCGCGACTGCGACGAGCACCGCGATTCCGACCACGACGACCAGCAGCTCCGTCTGCCCGATTCGCAGCCCGAGGAAGGTGACGCTGTCGGTGACGTTGACGTCGAGCGTGCGGATCTCCGTCCCCCAGAACCACTGGATCGCCGAACGGATCACGAAGGCGAGACCGATCGACATCAGGATCAGCTGCAGAAAGCCTGCGCCCTTCGAGCGCATCGGCCGCCACATCAGCCGCTCGAAGAGCAGGCCGAGCAGCGCCGTCGCCGCCATCGCGAAGCAGATCGCCGCCAGCAGCGGCATGCCCCAGGTGACGTTGACCAGGTAGGCCATATAGGCGCCGAAGGCGAGGAAGTCGCCGTGGGCGAAGTTGACCAGCTTGAGGATCCCGTAGACGAGGGTCAGGCCGACGGCGCCGAGCGCGTAGATCGTCCCCAGGGTGAGCCCGTTCAGAGAGGACTGTGCGACGTCATGCAGCCCCTGGCCCGCAACCAGCGCGAGGAGGATCAGGACGAGCACGCCGAAGGCTGCCGCGGCGGGGCGCTCGCGGGCCTGACCCCTGAGGTTCTCCATCGCGCTCGCGTACTACCCGCTTCGAAGCGTCCCGATGCGGGACACTTGCTCGATGGCGAAGCTCAAGTGCCAGCTCTCGATCTCGGTCGACGGCTTCGTCGCCGGGCCCAACCCGAGCGAGGAGCAGCCGCTTGGCGAAGGCGGCGAGCGGCTGCACGAGTGGGCCCTCGCGCTGGCAGCGTGGCGCGAGCCCCACGGCCGCGAGGGCGGCGAGGTCAACGCGAGCACCCCGGTGATGGAGGAGATGCAGGAGAACGTCGGCGCCACCGTGATGGGCCGCAACATGTTCGGCGGCGGACCGGGGCCGTGGGGCGACGAGCCGTGGGAGGGTTGGTGGGGGGACGATCCGCCCTTCCACGTTCCCGTCTTCGTCCTAACCCATCACGAGCGGCCGCCGCTTCGCAAGCAGGGCGGGACGACGTTCACCTTCGTCACCGACGGGATCGAGTCGGCGCTCGACCAGGCCAAGGGGGCGGCTGACGGAAAGGACGTCTCGCTCGGCGGTGGCGCCGACGTGACCCGGCAGTACCTGGCGGCTGGCTTGCTCGACGAGCTGAGCGTGACCGTGGTGCCGGTCCTGCTCGGCTCCGGGACTCGGCTCTTCGACGACCTCGGTGACGCGGACGTGCGGCTCGAGCAGGTGCGTGCGGTGGACGCGCCCGGCGTCGCCCACCTCAAGTACCGCGTCCTGCGCTGAGCGGTCAGACCTCGAGCCAGGTGCCGGCCGGCCCGAGATTGCGAACCGGCGTCTCGCCGATGTGGCTCTCGCAGCCCCACGACTCGTGGATGTGGCCGCAGACGGCGAGCCGTGGGCTCTTCTCCTCGATGGCGCGCAGCAGCGCCTCGCTGCCGAAGTGGGTTCCGTCGCCGCTCGCGTCGCAATGGCCGGACGGGGGCGAGTGGAGGACTAGGACGGCGCCCTCGGGACAGCCGCCGAGCATCTGCGTTGCCGCCTCGTCGTCGAGGTCGAAGCTCCAGTCCCAGGGCGTCACCGGGATGCCGGCGCCGAGGCCATAGAACGTCGCCCCGTCGATCGTCGTTCCCTCGCCGTGAAGGACGGTGGCGACCTGCCAGTCCGCGGTCGCTGAGCGCAGCGCGTCGGCGGTCTCGTTGTTGCCGGGGACGAGCACGGTCGGCTTCTCGATTGAGGTCAGCGCCTCGATCGTCTCCTCCAGCCCCTCGTGCACGGAGGCGAAGTCGCCGGCGCCGATAACGACGTCGGCTTCGGCCGACATCTCGACCAGGGTGGCCGCCTGGCCGAGGTCGCGGTGCAGATCGCTGAATGCAAGCAGCTTCACAATTCGAATTTATCCGTTTCGCAGGGGTCGAGCGGTGGGTACCTGAGCAGCCGTAAGGGGTTGCAAACAGCGAAAGGAGTTCACCGTGGGAATCATCGGCTGGATCGTTCTCGGGCTGCTTGCCGGGGCAATCGCGAAGCTGATCATGCCCGGTGACGATCCGGGTGGCTTCATCGTTACGACCCTGATCGGCATCGCCGGCGCTTTGGTCGGAGGCTTCATCGCCAGCGCGCTCGGCATCGGAGACCTCGACGAGTTCTTCGACATCGGGACCTGGCTGATCGCGATCGGCGGCGCACTGCTGCTGCTCTTCCTGTACCGGATGGTGGCCGGGGACAGGGCGGGCCACTCCGGCGCCTATCGCTGAGCTTGGAGGGATGCCTCAGGCGGCCGGGCTCTAGCCGGACGCCTGAGAATTCTCGCCAAAAGAGCGCCGGCCTCCGGGCCGGCGCTTTCTTCTCGGCTCCTCGGCCTGGCGCTTCGATAGGCTGCCGCCGCCCATGCCCGACATCTTCTGGCTCGGATTCGCAATCGCCCTCTTTGCCGCCGTCGTCGGCCTGATCTCCGGTGCGCGCTCGCGCAGCACGGGCGCCCTGACGGGGCTCGCGATCGGTGCCTTCCTCGGCGTGCTGGCGGCCTTCCCGTTTTTGGCGATCGGCCTCTCGACGGTCTAGAGCTGGGGCGCCTCGGGGGTGGGCGGTGCGGCACGCCCAGCGCTGAGCCCTCAGATCTCCGCCCGCTCCGCCTGCCGTAGCCGCGTTCGCGCCTCGCCATAGGCCCGCGTCTCGTAGACGATCAGCGCCCAGACCAGCGCGGTGGCGATCGCCAGCGTCGCCAGCGCCGGCAGCTCGAGCGCCAGCGGCAGCATCGCCAGCAGGGCGATCGAAAGGACGAGACGGCGCCGGTTGACGGTGTGGATGTGGCGGTAGCGGAAGGCCACGTGGCCGAGCAGGTAGGCGGCGATTCCGCCGAGCAGGGCGACGGCGGGCACGGCCTCGAGCGGGTCGCCGACGTGTGCGAGCGTCTTCTTCATCCCCAGTGCTACCAGCACGATGCCGGCCACCATCGGGAAGTGGAGGTAGGAGAAGGAGTCGCGCGCGATCTCGTTCTGCTCCTTGCCGGGTGCCGCGTTGTGCAGGCGGCGCTCCGCCACGAGCGCGACGACATCGAAGTAGAGCCACCAGAGCGCGGCGGAGATCGCGATCCCGAGGACCGCGGCGACCACCACGCCGGCGTCGATGTCGATCCCCGCGCCGACCCCGATCGCCACGATGGACGCCCCGAGGGCGATGATGATGATCAGCGCGTGCCGCTCGGCGAAGTG
>DASTYR010000333.1:0-5758 GCA_035764795.1 Solirubrobacterales bacterium
GATCTCGGCCATCCCCGCCCGCAGGTGCTCTGCCCCGAGGCGCTCGTGCAGCTCCAGCAGGCGCAGCGATCCGACCCGGTTGGCCGCCTGCTGCGCGCGCAGGTCGGCGAGGCGCTGGCGCGGGGAGCGCATCTGCGCCGCCAGCTCCGCCAGCCGGGCGGCGCCGATTCGGTTCGCGCCGCGCTGGGCGCGGAAATCCGCCAGCCGTTGTTGCGGGAAGCGCATCCGGTCGGCCAGCTCACGCAACCGCTGCGGCGTCGCCTCGTTGGGAGGGATGACCACCCCCTCGTCTTCGAGTCGCGTCGAGCCGGCCGGCATGCCGCCCGGGGTCGGGCCGCCGACGTCGGCGTGGTGGGCGCGGCAGGCGGCAAAGCCAAGCAGTTCGCTGTCAACGAAGACGGGAGCGATCAAGGTGACGTCGGGCAGGTGAGTGCCGCCGCGGTAGGGGTCGTTGAGGATCCATTCGCGGTCCGGCGCCTGCTCGAGGTCGAGCACCGCGGCGACCGCGTCCGGCATAGAGCCGAGGTGGACGGGGATGTGCTCGGCCTGCATCACCAGCTCTCCGTGAGCGTCGAAGAGAGCGGTGGAGCAGTCGTGGCGCTCCTTGATGTTGGCCGAGTAGGCGGAGCGGATCAGGGCCGCGCCCATCTCCTCGCAGGCCGCACGCAGGCCGCCGGCGATGACCTGCAGCGTGATGGGGTCGATGCTCACAGCGCCTCCGCAACGATCGTGCCGGCCGGGTCGGTGCGGGTGCTCCACCCCGGCGGCACGACGAAGGTCGCCCCGGGGAGCTCGAAGAGGAGCGGGCCCTCCCGCGCGAGGCCGGCGGGCGGCTCGCCGCGCAGGACGGGGGTTGGCTGCCAGCGGCCGCCGAAGTGGACGTGGCGCTCGTCCTCGTCGAGGGCGCTTGCCGGCGCCGCTTGCAGGCTCGGCCGCGGGCCCGGCTCGATCGCCGCCAGGCGGATGTGGACGAGCTGCACTTCGCCGTCGGGGTCGCGGTGCCCGTAGCGCTCCTCGTGTGCCAGCTCGAACCGCTCGATCAAGTCGACCGGGTCGGGTCGGAGGTCACCGGAAACCGGCAGCTCGAAGGCCTGGCCGGCGTAGCGCATCTCGTAGACGGCCGCCAGCTCGGCGCCCGGGGCGCCGTTCCCGAGGCTGCGCGCCAGCACCTCGACCTCCGCCTCGATCCGCTCGGCGCTGAGCTCGGTGCCGGCGAGTGCCACGGTTCGGGTCGTGTCGCGGCGCCGGTCGGAGGCGCAGAGGCCGAGCGCCGAGAGGACGCCGCCGGCGCGGGGGCAGAGGATCCGCTCGATGCCGAGCTCGGCGGCGATCTCCGCGGCGTGCATCGGCCCGGCCCCGCCGAAGGGCATCAAGGCGAAGCGGCGGGGGTCGACGCCGCGCTCCACGGTGACGACCCGCAGCGCCCGCAGCATCTCCTGGTTGGCGATGCGGACGATCCCCTCTGCGGTCTCCAGCTCGTCAAGGTCGAGCGAGGCTGCCAGCTCCGCGACGGCAGTCCGGGCCGCCCCCAGGTCGAGCTCGACCCCGCCGGCGAGGGGGGAGTCGGGCGCCAGGCGGCCGAGCAGGAGGTTGGCGTCGGTCACCGTCGGCTCGCTGCCACCGCGTCCATAACAAGCGGGACCGGGCACCGCCCCGGCGGAGCGGGGACCGACGCGGAGGGCGCCACCCGTGTCGCGCCAGGCGACCGAGCCGCCGCCGGCCCCGACCGTGTGCACGTCGACCATCGGCAGCTGGATCGGGCGTCCGGCGATCCGGCGTGACTCGGTGCGCCGCACCTCGCCTTCCTCGACGACGCAGACGTCGCAGGACGTGCCACCCATATCGAGGCCGATCGCGTTGCCGTCGCCGCTGATCCGGGCGAGCAGGCTCGCGCCGACGGCCCCGCCCGCCGGGCCCGAGAGGACGCTCCAGGCGCCCGCCCGTGCCGCGTCTGTCGCGGAGGCGACGCCGCCGGAGGACTGCATGACCAGCGGCCGCGGCAAGCCCGTCGCCGCCGCTGACTCGCCGAGCCGCTCCAGATAGCGGCTGAGCAGGGGGGATAGATAGGCGTCGATGGTCGTCGTCGAGCAGCGCTCGAACTCGCGCTGGCGGGGCAACACTTCGTACGAGGTGGAGACATGGACATGCGGGAGCTCGCTCCGGAGCCGCTCCGCGATCGCCATCTCGTGCGATGGGTCGACGTACGAGAAGAGCAGGCAGATGGCGACCGACTCGGCGCCGGCGGCACGGATCTCCGCGGCGATCCGGGTCGGCTCGGCCGGGTCCAGCGGCTCCACCACGCCCTCCGGCCCGACCCGCTCCCGCGCCTCGAAGCACAACTCGGTTGCGACCAACGGAGTCGGCTTGGGGGCGCAGAGGCGGTAGAGCTCGGGGCGCGCCTGGCGGCCGATCTCGAGCAGATTTGCGAAGCCCTGGGTGGCGACGAGCGCGGTGCGGGCGCCGCGTTCCTCAAGCAGGGCGTTGGTGCCCACGGTCATGCCGTGCGCGAAGACCTCGACCTCAGTCGGCTCGGCGCCGGCTCGGCGAAGCACCTCCTCGACGGCGGCGATCACCCCCGACGACTGATCCTCCGGCGTCGTCGGCAGCTTCGCCGTATGCAGGTCCTCGCCGTCGAAGAGGACCGCATCGGTGAAGGTCCCTCCTACGTCGACCCCGAGCAGCATGTTGGGACGCTAGCCGGCCGGCGCGCCTCAGCGCCAGGTCTCGCGACGGGTTTCCCCATCGGGGCCGAGCACGAAGTGGATGCCGTCGAGCTCGGGGTCGAGACCGGGCGCATCGACGCGTAGGTGCCCGCCACGGGACTCGCGTCGCTCGAGAGCGCAGCGGGCGATCGCCGCCGCGTGGGGGTACGGGTCGTCGCAGAGCTGGCGCAGCCGCTCGGGTTCTCGCAGCGGCCCGGCCAGGCGCCAGACCGCCTCGCGGGTTGCTTCGGTTGGCGGCGCGAAGCGCCACTCGGGTGGAGACGGGCGCTCGACCGCGGGGCTCTCGGCCAGCGCGGCGCGGGCGGCGCGGGCGCCGAAGACGAAGCACTCGCTGAGCGAGTTGGAGGCGAGGCGGTTGGCGCCGTGCAGGCCGGTGCAGGCCGACTCGCCGACCGCGAAGAGTCCCGGCAGCGAGGAACGGCCGTCGAGGTCGACGGCGATCCCACCCATCGTGTAGTGCGCGGCCGGAGCGACGGGCACCGGCTCGGTGGTCGGGCTGAGTCCGGCTTCGTCAAGGGACGAGAAGACGTTGGGGAAGCGCCCTGGGTCGATTTCGCGCAGATCGAGGCCGACGCTGGCGATGCCATCTGCCTCCATCCGGTCGAGGATCGCCGCGGTGACGGCGTCGCGAGGGGCGAGCTCGTCGGTGAAGCGGCGCCCGGAGGCGTCGAGCAGCGTCGCGCCCTCGCCCCGTACCGCCTCGGTGATCAGCGTCCCGTCGAATCGAGCCCCCGGCAGCGCCAGCGCGGTCGGGTGGAACTGGCAGAACTCGAGGTCGGCGAGGTCGGCCCCCGCCGCGCTCGCCATCGTCGGGCCGGCGCCGATCGCGCCCCAGGGATTGGTGGTCCGCCGCCAGAGGGCGGCTGCGCCGCCGGTCGCGACGACGGTCGCCGCGGCCGGGATTCCGCCGCCGTCGGTGACCACCCCGTGGCAGCGCTCGCCGTCGCTCCACAGCGCCAGCGCCGAGGTGCGCTCCCGAATCTCGATGGAGGGCGCTTCGGCGACGAGCGCCGCCAGCTTCGAGGTGATCTCGTGGCCGGTCTGGCTGCCGCCCGAGTGGACGATCCGCCGCCGCGTGTGGCCACCCTCCAACCCCAGCGCCAGCTCGCCGTCGGACTCGAGATCGAAGGCGATGCCGCGCTCGCGCAGATCGTGCACGGCGGCCGGCGCCTCCTGCGTCAGGACCTCGACCGCCGCGGATCGGCACAGACCGCGGCCGGCGGCGATCGTGTCGGCCGCGTGGCGGGCGGGCGAGTCGCCGGGCTCGAGAGCCGCCGCCAGCCCGCCCTGCGCCCAGAAGCTGGCGCTCTGCGAGAGCGGCGTGCGCGAGATCAGGCAGACGTTGCCACCCAGCTCGGCCGCGCGCAGCGCCGTCCACAGCCCGGCGGCGCCGCCGCCGACGACGGCGACGTCGCACTCGTACGTCGGCGCTATCGCTGCCCCGCCTCTCGGCGGATGCTCTCGATCTGACCGCGCAGCCAAGCTGCGGCCGATTCGCGGGCGTGCGCCGCAGCGTCGGCGTCGGGTCCTGCCGCCGCGGCGGCGCGCCGCTCGGCCTCTTCGACTCGTCGCTCCGCTGCCTCGGCTTGCTGCTCAAGCTCGGCCAGACGCGCCTCGGCGGCGGCGATCGCCCGTTGCTTCGACTCGCGTTCGCGCTCGAGGTCGGCTTCCAGCTCGCGGACTTCCGCCGTGGCGCGCCGCTCGGCCGCGGTGGCGGCCTTGACCGCCTCGTCAAGGCGTCGCTCCGCTGCCTCGACCTGGGCCTTCAGGTCGTCGGCCGCTGGCTCGCCGGTCGCGCTCATACAGCCAATCTATTACGCGGTCGAGAGGACGTCGCGGTAGGCCTCGAGCGTTCGCTCTGCCATCCGGGCGGCAGAGAGCGATTCGGCTCTCGCCCGTCCCCCGACGCGTGGATCGCCTGCCTCGAGGTGAGGTGCCAGGACGCTTGCCCAGCGGGATGCGTCGAACGGCTCGCATAGGGTCCCGGAGACCCCAGCCAGCGCGAAGGGCGCGATCCCGACCGGGGTCGAGAGGACAGGCACGTCACAGGCGAGTGCCTCGACGCAGACCAGTCCGAATCCCTCGTAATCGGACGTCACCGCGACCGCGTTGGCGGCGTTGACCCAGAGCGGCATCTGCTCCGGATCGATCGAGCCGCCGCTCAAGAGCTCGGCGCCGCTCACGGCCGCCAGCTCCGAGGCCCGGTCGTAGCGCTTCGCCGGCCGGGCGGGATCGGCGGGGAAGAGGAGGTAGCGGCCGGTCTGGTCGAGGCCGAGGCGCTCGCGCGCTTCGGCGCGTGGCAGGGGGCGGAACCGGTTCAGGTCGGGGCCGCACGGCAGCACTGCTGCGCCGGAGACGCGCGGCAGGCCGGGGCGGCCGTCCTCGGGAGCGAAGAGAGCACGCGAGACCGCGGCGACCAGATCGACGCGGCGGGCGAGGCGCCGCGACATCGCTCCCACGACGGGGTGGCGGACGTCGGTGCCGTGGAAGCTGACGACGAGCGGCCGGGCGCCGGCCAGGACGGTCGACCAGGCGGTCAGCCCGTAGTGGACGTGGACTAGATCGAAGCGCTCATTCCGCAGCAGCCGTCGCAGTCGCCATGCCGCCGGCAGGTAATTGCTAGCGCCTGGGGGGAAGCTGAAGACCTCGACCTCGACGCCGAGCCGGCGCAGCTCCTCCACCTGGTCGCGGACCCACTGGCCGCGCTGCGGCGCGGACTCGTCGGGCTCGAAGTTGGTGACGACCAAGACCCGCATCGGCGCGCTGAGGGTAACCGCCGCCGCCACCCCCTCCGTTGCGCAGTCTTTTCACAGGGCCGCCACGAAGGCGGCACTCCTAGGTCTGGATCGGTGATGTCGCCGCCAAGAGCATCGGGCCAAACCGCGAAAGGAGGCCTGAAGATGATCTACGCCCTGATGGGCTACGCGCATGCCGCCGTGGTGAGCCGGGTGCGGGCGATCCGCGCCCTCGCCGGCGGCGAGAGGGGCCAGGGGACGGTCGAGTACGTCGGCCTGATCCTGCTCGTCTCGCTGCTG
>DASTYR010000334.1:0-2762 GCA_035764795.1 Solirubrobacterales bacterium
TGGACCACGGCAGCCGCCGCGGAGTCGGAGGCGCGCCGGCTGCGGGTCGGGAGCTCAGCGGCAACCGGGCGGGGGACGCGAACAGCTGTCGCCGAGGCTCCGAAGGCGTCACGGACGACGGCGCCCGCCCGCAAGCGGCCGCAACGGCGAGACAAGCTTTCGAAGGACGCCTACCGCCGCCAGAAGGCTTCGGTCGAGGCCGAGCTGACGCGCCTCGGCCTGCGCAAGAGCCGCCTCGAGCTGTCGCTCGGCGACCCGAGCGTCACCGCCAACTACGTCGAGATGCGCCGGATCACCAGCGAGCTCGCCGACATCGAGCAGGCGTTGGCCGCCGCCGAGGACGCGTGGCTCGAGGTCGAGGAACGAGCCCCGTGAGGGCAGTGCGGATCGGGATCACCGGGCCGATCGGGTGCGGCAAGTCCACGGTGTCGGCGATGCTCGCCGAGCTCGGCGCCGCGGTGATCGACGCCGACGAGGTCGCTCGAGAGGTGCGCCGGGTACCGGCCATCGAGCGCGAGATCATGGAGCGCTTCGGTTCGACGGACCCAGCGGTCCTGGCGCGAACGGTCTTCGCAGACATGGCCGCCATGCGTGACCTCGAGGCCATCATCCACCCGGCTGTCCGGCCGCAGATCCTGACCGCGATCGAGGCCGCAGAGGACCGCGGTGCACCAGCGGTCGTGGTCGAGGCGATCAAGCTCGTCGAAGGCGGGCTGGCGACGTCATGCGACGAGGTGTGGCTGGTGACCTGCGACCCGCCGATCCAGCGTGGACGCCTGCATGATCGGGGACTGGCGCGGGACGACGCCGAGCGTCGAATCGCGTCGCAGGGCCACCTGCGCGACCGGGTGGAGCCCGTGGCGACACGCCGCATCGACACGTCTGGCTCCCTGGATGACACGAAGGCGCAGGTCGCCCGAGCCTGGTCGGACCTGGTGCGTTAGAGCAGGACCACGGCGCTTTCGCCAGGTTCCCGGCCCTCGGCCAACCGCGCGAGAGCGCTGCGTCCATCGAGCGAGAACCTCGGCGGGATGGCGCCACTTCGTACGAGGCGCCGGTTTGCCGCGGAGTCGAGCAACACGAGCAGTACTGACTCGAAGCCACCGTCGCGCAGCTTGAGAGCGAGGCGCCGGTCAAGCGCCTGCATATCGCGTGGCCTGGTTTCGGCCTCAGCCGGGATCTGCCAGGCCGTCCCGCGGATCACGGCATCCCATGCACGGCGATCGCCGGGGATCGGGAGTGGGACCTCGGTCAGGAGCGTCAGGCTCGGATGGAGTCGCGCTCGGAGTCGTTCCACGAGCGCGGCGTGCGCGGCATCACGAATCGGATCGCCGGCAGGGTGCAGCCTGGCCGAAAGGTCAAGTCCGACCGCCGCCGCCATTCTCGCCACCTGCTCGATCGTCACGGTACGCATGACACCTCGCTCGATGCGGCTCTCCTGCGGCGCCGAAATCCCAGTCGCGCTGGCGATCTCACGCAGGCTGAGGTCGGCCTCGAGCCGTGCGATGCGAAGGTCCCTGCCAAGGTCGGCCCGGATCGTCCGAGCTCGTTCCGCCGCAACGTCCTGCATTCGTCGCCTGGCTGGCACGTCGGCAGAGTGCCAGATGACCCTTCGCCGGCACTGCACAGCCGGTCGTTTCGTCCCACGATCGTAACTGGCCCTTGAGCGACGCTCGGCATGCGTTCCGGGCCAATTGAGGGCACCAGTAGGTCGGTTTCGTTCGCCCGACGAAACGTTTGGGCGGTTCGGCGGCCCAGCACTGCCTGAAACGCGGAGTCTCGTTCGCACGACGAAACGAAGGCAAACCAAGGTGACAGCTTCTGGCGGAAGGTCCGGGTATGCTCGCCACGTGCCCGACTTCAAGCTCGTCGCGCCCTTCGAGGCGACCGGCGACCAGCCCGCTGCAATCGAGAAGCTCGTCGATGGTGTGCAGCGTGGGCTGCGCCACCAGACCCTGCTCGGAGCGACGGGCACGGGCAAGACATTCGCCTTAGGTTCGGTGATCGAGAAGGCCAACCGGCCGACGCTCGTGCTCGCCCACAACAAGACGCTCGCCGCCCAGCTGTACGCCGAGTTCCGCGAGTTCTTCCCCGACAACGCCGTCGAGTACTTCGTCAGCTACTTCGACTACTACCAGCCCGAGGCGTACCTGCCCCGAAGCGATACGTACATCGAGAAGGACTCGAGCCGCAACGACGAGATCGACCGGCTGCGCCACGCCGCGACCCACGCCCTGTTCGAGCGCCGCGACGTGATCATCGTGGCCTCCGTCTCGTGCATCTACGGCCTCGGGGCGCCCGTGGATTACGGGGCGACCGTCCTGAAACTCAGGGTCGGCGGCCGCTACCGCCGAGACGCCGTCCTCCGCCACCTCGTGGACCTCCAGTACCAGCGCAACGACCAGGCGCTCACCCGTGCCCGCTTCCGTGTCCGTGGCGACACCCTCGAGCTGCAGCCGGCCTCGGAGGACCGCCTTGTCCGGGTGGAGTTCTTCGGTGACGAGGTCGAGCGCATCACCGAACTCGACCCGCTCACCGGCGAGCTGCTGGCGGAGCGCAAGGAAACCAACATCTACCCCGCGAGCCACTACGTCACGCCGTCGGACAAGATGCGCGCGGCAATCGCCGACATCGAGGTCGAGATGGAGCAGCGCGTCGGCGAGCTCGAGGCGGAGGGACGCGCCCTCGAGGCGGCGCGGCTCCGCCAGCGCACCACGTTCGACCTCGAGATGATGCGCGAGCTCGGCTTCTGCACCGGCATC
>DASTYR010000335.1:0-8343 GCA_035764795.1 Solirubrobacterales bacterium
AGCAGATCCCCGAGGCCGAGTTCGTCGTCCCGGCGGGCGGGTACTTCCTCTGGCTCGACTTGGCTGAGGGGATTGACACCTCCGCACTGCTGGCCGAGGCGAAAGCCGAGGGCGTCGCCTTCGTCGCCGGCCCCGACTTCATGATCGACGGCGGCCGCAACAGCCTCCGCCTCTCCTTCGCCAGCGTCCCCCCCGACCGCATTCCCGAGGGTGTCGGGCGGATCGCTCGTGCCTTAGAGCGAGTGCGGACCGGCTCGCCGGCGTAAGGCTCAACGCATCCGACCTTGACCCCACTGGAGTGGGGTGAACCTCGGAAGCGCGGTTGACCGCTACCGCCCGTAGCGGTCGTTCGAGAGCACCAGCTGCTCGGGGATCGCGGCCCGCGGCGCTGGCGCCGGGTCGGCGCGGACCGAGACGGTCTCGGCGACGCTGCTGGAGACGTGGTGGCTGCCGTCGGCGGAGGCGATCGTGACGCCCTCGTCGTCGGAGCTCTCGACCTTGCCTTCGAGCCCCGGGTGCAGGCCGGCGTCCTTGAGGTAATGGAGCAGCTCCTCAGCCTCGTTCTCGAAGCGCAGGACGACGACGTCGGCGCCGACCTCGACGTCGGCCAGTAGCGAGCCGGTCTCGCGGACGCCCTCGACGATCGGGTGGCCGTGCGGGCAGGTCGTCGCGTCGCCGATCGCCGCCCGCATCCGCTCCTCCAGGACCGGCGACATCGCGTGCTCGATCCGCTCCGCCTCCTCGTGGACCTCGTCCCAGGGGATGCCCAGCACATCGGTGAGAAAGCGCTCGATCATGCGGTGGCGGCGGACGATGTGGCTGGCGTGCTCGCGTCCCGACGCGGTGAACTCGAGCGATTTGTCGGCGTTGCGCTCGACGTAGCCGTCGTCGACCAGCCGGCCGACCATCTCGTGCACGGTCGGGGGCGAAAGCTGCATCGCGCGGGCGATGTTGGCACCGGTCATCGGCAGCCCGGCCTCCTCGAGCCAGAACATCGTCTCCAAATACTCCTGCTCGGCGACGGTCGCGCTCTCCTGCGACACGGGTGCTCCTCTCTGCGGATCGGATTCGGTTTGGGACGGCTAGGCCGATACTAGAGAGGCGACGACAGCCTCGTAGAAACCGTCGCCCATCGCCCCCTCGGTCACGGTGACGTTGTCCCAGGCGGCGAGCGCGGAGCGCAGGCCGGGGTCGCGTTCGGGCCCATTGGCGACGACGAAGAAGCGGCCGACGGCGGCGGCGACCTCAAGGTCCTCGATCGAGTCCCCGACCGCGATGCAGTCGGCCGGGTCGTAGCCGCGAGCCCGGGCGTGGGCGGTGGCGGCGTTGGCCTTGCTGACCAGCTTCGGGACCAGATGGTAGGCGTGGGCCGGCCCGTCGATCCCCGCCACGGGCCGGTTGATGGTGCCGTTGTCGAGGAAGCGCAGGTCGTCGTGGCCGCTCGCGCGCAGCACCTCGTTGGCCTCATCGACGTCGACCTTGCCGCGGAAGAGGTGGGAGAGGACGCGGCCGGTGTGCCAGGGGGCGTGGTATTCGAGACGACCCTCGAAGCGGTCGAAGAGGAGCTGCGGGATGCCGCGCGCCTCGATCTTCTCGTAGACGGTGCCTCCCTCATCAGGGACGAGGTCGCCGGTGAGAAAGGTCGACTCGCCGTCGATCGCGAAGGCACAGCCGGCCTCGTAGATGTAGGAGGTTTGGCCCATCAGCCGGGCCGCCTCGTGCACCTGCGGCTCGCGTCGCCCCGACATGATCACGACCTCGACGCCGGCCCGGTGGCAGGCCTGCAGGCCGCGTGCCTGGGCCAGGGAGAAGCCGCCCTCGGCGTCGCGGAACAGCGAGCTGCCCTGGCCGAGCAGGGTGCCATCGAGGTCGACGTAGACGCATCGGAGGGCCATGGCGCGGCTCGCTACGGTAGCCGGAATGCGCTGGCGCCTCTCCGACCGCAGCCTGGACCTCGGGCAACCGCTGGCCGCCGGGATCGTCAACGTGACCAGCGACTCGATGTTCGAGGGGGCGCGCAGCGGCACGCCGGAGCGGGCGATTGACGACGGGCTGGCCCTGTCGGAGGCGGGCTTCGACATGCTCGACGTCGGCGCGGTCGCGGCGCGAAGCGGGCCGCCGGTCCCGCCCGAGCGCGAGGTCGAGACGCTGCTGCCGGCGATTGAGGGGTTGGTCGCGGCCGGTGTTCCGATCTCCGCCGACACCTTCTCGCCAGTGGTTGCGCGCCGGGCACTCGCGGCGGGGGCCGTGGCCGTCAACGACATCTCCGGCGGTTCGGAGGAGATGTTCGAGCTCGTCGCCGAGAGCGGCTGCGGTTACGTGCTGATGCACATCGAGGGTCCGCCACGTGTCGACCGGCCGCCGCGCCGCTACGACGACGTCGTCGACCACCTCAAGGCATGGTTCGGGGGGAGAGTCGAGCGCGCCCGCGACTTGGGCGTGGCGGAGGAGCAGATCGCGATCGACCCGGGACTCGACTTCGACAAGACCGTGGAGCAGGATCTCGAAATCCTGCGCCGGCTCGGCGAGCTGCGCGAGCTGGGGCTGCCGCTGTACGTGTCGCTCTCGCGCAAGGACTTCGTCGGCGCCGTCCTGGCCGGAGGCTGGGAGGAGCGGCTGCCCGCCGCTGAGCGCGAGTGGGGGACGGTCTCGGCCGTGGCGCTGGCGGTGCGCGCCGGGGCCGACGTGCTGCGCGTCCACGACCGCAGCTCGCTGCAGGCGGTCCGGGTGGCGGGACGGATCGCCGTCTGATGGCGAAGAGTCTGCTCGCCTCGGAGTGGGCGATCGCCATAGACCCGGCCCGCCGCGACGGCCGCGTCGTGGCGGAGAGCTCCGAGGAGGAGCGGCCGGCGCAGCCGGTGGCGATGCCGCGATCGCTCGATCCTGGCCTGGTCGAGTCGCTGCGGCGGGCAGGGATCGAGCGCCTCTACTCGCACCAGCGCCAGGCGCTGGAGATCGCCGTCGGCTCCAACCTCGTCCTGACCAGCGGCACCGCCTCGGGCAAGAGCCTCGCCTTCAACCTGCCCGTCCTCGACGGCATCGCCGGCGACGCCAAGCGACGCGCCCTCTACCTCTACCCGACCAAGGCGCTCGCCCAGGACCAGGCGCGCAAGCTGGCCGCGCTGCGGCCGCCGAACCTGCGCGAGGCGATCTACGACGGCGACACGCCACGCGAGGAGCGGCCCTCGATCCGCCGCCGCAACAACCTGATCCTCACCAACCCCGACATGCTCCACGTCGGGATCCTGCCCAACCACAAGAGCTGGGGCGACTTCCTCGCCAACCTCGCCTGGGTCGTCGTCGACGAGGCGCACACCTACCGCGGCGTGCTCGGCTCCCACGTCGCCAACGTGCTGCGGCGGCTGCGGCGGATCGCCCGCGCCTACGGCTCCGAGCCGCGCTTCCTGCTCGCCTCGGCGACGATCGCCAACCCGGTCGAGCTGGCCGAGCGTCTGGTCGGCGAGCCGTTCGAGCTGGTCGACGACGACGGCGCCCCGCGCAGCGGTCGCGAGATCGCGATGTGGAACCCGCCGCTGATCGACAAGGCGAGCGGCACGCGGCGCTCGTCGCTGGGCGAGGCGGCCGACCTGCTGGCCGAGCTGGTCTCACACGGCGTGCGGACGATCTGCTTCCTCAAAAGCCGGCGCGGGATCGAGCTGATCCAGCGCTTCGCCCGTGACAACCTGACGGGCCGCGGCAAGCCGGAGCTGGCGGAGCGGATCGCGCCCTACCGCGGCGGCTACACCCCGCAGCAGCGGCGCGAGGTGGAGGCGCGGCTGGCGTCCGGCGACCTGCTCGCAGTCGTGGCCACCGACGCGCTCGAGCTGGGCATCGACATCGGCGAGCTCGACGCGGCGATCTGCGTCACCTTCCCCGGCACGGTCGCGAGCCTGCGGCAGATGTGGGGGCGGGCGGGACGGGAGCGGCGCGGCCTCGCCGTCTACGTCGCCGGCCAGGACGCGCTCGACCAGTTCTTCTGCCGCCACCCGGACGAGTTCATCGGACGGCCGGTCGAGGCGGCGATCCTCGACCACGAAAACGAGCAGATCGCCTCCCGGCACCTGATCGCCGCGGCTTACGAGCTGCCGCTGAGCGCCGAGGACGACGAGGTCTTCGGGCCGGCTTGGCGCGAGCGGGCGGAGCGGCTGACGGCGGTCGGTGAGCTTCGCCGCGCCGGCGGTCGGCTGATGCCGCGCGAGAGCGGTTTCGTCGCCGGCAGGATCCCGCTGCGCTCGGCCTCGAGCGATTCCGTCGCCGTGATCGAGCGCGACTCGGGTGAGATGCTCGGCCTGGTCGAGGCCGAGCGCGCCTTCACGACGGTCCACCCGGGCGCCGTCTACCTCCACCTCGGGCGCTCCTACGAGGTCGAGCGGCTCGACATCGAGGCGCGCCGCGCAGTGGTCTCCCGCTTCGACGGCGACTGGTACACGCGGCCCAAGAAGGAGACCGAGATCTACATCGAGGGGATCCGCGAGCAGCGCTCGGTCGCCGGCGTCGAGCTGCACTTCGGCGAGGTCTCGGTGACCGAGCAGGTGATTGCCTTCCAGCGGGTCTCGATCGCCGACCAGGAACCGATCGACATCGTCGCGCTGGAGCTGCCCGAGCAGCACTTCGTCACCCAGGCGCTCTGGTACGTCCTGCCCGACCGGCTCAGCGGCGCCCTGCCGCCCGACGTCCTGCTCGGCGCCCTGCACGCGACCGAGCACGGCCAGATTGCGGTGCTGCCCCTGATCGCGATGTGCGACCGCTGGGACATCGGCGGGCTCTCGACCAACGTCCACTTCCAGACCGGTCGCTCGACGATCTTCATCTACGACGGGCATCCGGGCGGGGTCGGGATCTCGCTGCGCGGCTACGAGCAGTTCGAGCGCCTGCTGGGCGACGCGGAGCGGTTGATCGGCGAGTGTCCCTGCGAGTCAGGGTGCCCCTCGTGCGTCCAGAGCCCCAAGTGCGGCAACCTCAACGAACCCCTGCACAAGCAGGGGGCGCTGGAGCTGATGCGGACGATGCAGGGGGCGAGCTGATGGTCATGGTCATGGGCGGTCATCCCGGCCCGATGGGACGGCAAGGGCAGATCGCCGTGATCGGCAGCGGCACGTGCGAGGAGGGGTCGGAGCCTTGGCGCTTGGCCGAGGAGGTGGGGCGGCGACTGGCGGCAGCGGGAGTGACGGTGGTGTGCGGGGGGATGACGGGGGTGATGGAGGCGGTGGCAGGTGGCGCGGCACAGATGCTTGGGCCGGTGATCGGAATCCTGCCGGGCAGCGAGATCGACGACGCCAACCCGCATTGCACCCACATCGTGGCGACCGGCATCGGTCACGGCCGCAACCTCGCCGTCGTCGCCTCCGGCGAAGCGACGATCGCGATCGGCGGCGAGTGGGGGACGCTCTCGGAGATCGGTTTCGCGCGGGCGATCGGCCGGCCCGTCGTCGCGCTGCGCAGTTGGACGCCGAAGGGAGAGGGCGCAATGCAGTCGGCGCCGGGGATCGTGGTCGCTTCGACGCCGGAGGAGGCGGTCGCCGCGGCGCTGGAGGCGATCGCCTAGCCGGGAGGCCGCCGGGGCCACAGCTCGCGCAGGGCGAGGACCGTGAAGGCATGCGACCAGGCGAGCGGAGTGGTCGAGCGCGGCGCACCGGTCTGAGCGTCGACGCGCTCGGGAAGCAGGCCGCGCCGGGTGGCGGCTCGTCGCAGGGCGGCCATCAGCTTCAAGGCGGCGCGACGCTCGCCCAGGGCGGCGAGGCTCCATGCGGTCCACGTCGTGGGAGCGGTCCACGGGTCCTCGCCGCCGTCCCAGTCCTCGGAGGGGAGGAGGCCGAAGCGCCCGCCCTGCGCGGCAAGGCGCAACAGGGTCTGACGCGCCGCGGGGACGAGCGCCGGTCGCGGAAACGGTCGCACCGCCCAGGCCGCGACGGTGTCGAGGCCCGAAGAAGGCTCGTTTGCCCGTCGCCCCAGACCTTCGCCGAATGCGAATGCTTCGCGGATGCGAAGCGAATCGACGCCTGCGGCAATCGCATTGCCGAGGTAGTCGCCCGGCTCTTTCTCCTGGTAGTCGGCGCGTTTGCGCCATCGGCTGGCTCGTGTCGCGGTGACACCGGCCGCCCGTGCCGCCACCGTTACCCAGCCACCGGCGTCCCCCTGCGCCTCGCGGCCGTCCACCGGCTCCCCATTCGAATAGAAGCGCGCCGCGGCGTCGAGGTCGAGGCGAAGCAGGAAGCGGGCGATGCGCCGCGCCTCGGGCCGGTAGCCCGCTGCGGCGAGCGCGATCGCTACGGCGCCGGCATCGCGCGGCCAGACGTAAGCCCAGCCGGCGGGGGCGCCGGCGACAACGGCCCCAGTGCGCTGATCCGTCGCAGCCCGCAGGACGAGCAGCGACCGCACATATAGACGCTGCGCCCAAATGGGCGCCTCCGCACCCAGTGACTCCGCCCGCGCCAGCCAGCGTCGCTCGGCGCCGTCAGCGGACGGCCCGGTTAGGAACGACGGGATCGGTCCCGGGAAGCCGCGCGGCACGGGCGGATCGGCGGTCGACCCCCCCGAGAGCGCCACTGCCGCCGCCAAGGTAGCCGCCGCAAGCGCAACCGCTGGACCGCGCCATCGCACTCCCTCATGCAATCAGCCGACGATCCCGCCGGGCGCTAGCCTTCCGACTGCGCCGTGGCGCCCTCATCCAGGCGAGGTAGCTCAGTTGGTAGAGCACACGACTGAAAATCGTGGTGTCGTGGGTTCGATTCCCACCCTCGCCATTGGCATTTCTCCTGCAACCGCTGCCTTGAAGGGGCCTGAGCGATAGCGCGGGTTTGGGACACCGTGTCCCAAGCGTGTCCCAACCAAGCGTCTTTGCTGTCGTCGAAGGACGCGGAGCTTCGCTCCTCGTCATATCGTTTGGCTGCATAAGCGGGTCTAACCGTTCCCAGCACGGCTGGTGCTAGTTCAGCGTCCAGGTCGCGGCGCTGGGGTCCCAGGCGCCGCGCGCGCTGCCGTTGAGCAGGGGGTCGGCGAAGCGAGCCATCAGCCCGAGCGCCTCCTCGAGGGTGGGGGCCACCTCGAGCAGCGAGCGCGCCACTTCGGC
Organism: Solirubrobacterales bacterium; assembly: GCA_035764795.1. Classification (GTDB taxonomy): domain Bacteria; phylum Actinomycetota; class Thermoleophilia; order Solirubrobacterales; family 70-9; genus VRUE01. The sequence continues at coordinate 7,070 of DASTYR010000335.1, forward strand.
CTCATACCCGCGCTTCCAGACCTCGCGGCTCGGTATCGCGAACGCGGTGGGCAGCTCGATCGACCGCCGTTCGGCCTCAGAGCGCAGAGCGGCGATCTGGCCCTCGGCCTCGACCGTGGCGGCGCTGGCGATCGCGACCAAGTCGACCAGATCCTTGTAGCGGGTAGAAGGGGAGCGGGACTTTCCGTATCGATCGAAGGTGGCGGCGATCTTGTCGGCGACGTGGTCGACCAAAGGGTAGACGCGGTAACCGTGCTGCTCGATGTCGGGCATCGTCACCCGCGCCAGCGCCGGCATCTGCTCTGGCGCCCCAGTCATCGTCACCTCGTTGCCGACCAGGTCGACATGGAAGGCCGCCCACTCGGTCGGCCCGATCAGGGCGCGGACCGGCACCCGTAGTCCGGCTGCGCCATCGCTGGCCTCTTGTGCCGGACCAGCCTCGAAGACGAACCAGTCGTCGAGGTCGCGCGCGATGGCTTCGCGCAACTCGCGCTCCGCTATCTCGAGTGCCGCGGCGCGGAAGACATCGACGTCGATTGAGGCGCGGACCCCGAGGTCGCGGGCGAGCAGCGCGGTGGCGCCCTTGACAACTCAACCTTCGTCGACCGCGTAGAGGCGCTCCAGCAGCCGGTCGTAGGCGATCTGCCTCTGTAGCTGGGGCAGCGTCCACTTGCTGTCCTTCGCTACCCCTTTTAGCTTGCCCGTCAGGGCTCGCCGGAACGCCGCCGGGCTGGCGTAGCGTTGCGCAGTCATCAGAGGGCGCCCACTTTGGCCAGTGTGACGTCGGTCGACTTCGCGTCTGCCTCTTCAAGCCAGCGCTCCGCCTCGGGCGCGCCGCTGAGGTCCAGCAGCCAGGCGAGCGCCGCCCGCCCGTCGCCGCGGCGAAATTGCAGCTGGGCGGCTCGCGGTGCCAGGGCGGCGGGGAGGTGACCCGCCCACACTTTCTTCTCGCGCAGCGCGTCGGCGACGACGCGAGCGACGGCTTCCGGATCCTCCCTGTCGGCGATAAGGTCGCTCGCGGTGCGGCCAGGCGAGGTGACGGGGAGGCCGCCAAGGATCGCGGTTTCACTTGCGGCGAGCTGACCGCGATGCAGGCGGATGCCCCGCTGCCGAGTCTGGCGGCGCTTGGGCAGGGTGAATTCGTGTCGGTCGGGAGCCAGGTCGCCGAGTTCCCAGAGCGCGGCGGCGGAGCGATGGGAGACGGTTCCCTGGGCGGGCTTTCGTTCCCAGGCAGGGACCTCTGGCGCCAGAGCCAGCCAGGCCGAGCGCAGGCC
>DASTYR010000336.1:0-4244 GCA_035764795.1 Solirubrobacterales bacterium
GGATGTCGCTGCGGGCGGGCGAGCGGGAGCTGATCTCGGTGGCCAACATGCACGTGCCGGGGCGCCAGCTCGACCCCGGCCAGGTGGCGCGCGATCTGATCCGGCTGCGTGAGTGGCGGGGGCGTCGTATAGACCCGATCGAATGAGCCTCCCGCGCCCACGCTCGAGCGCGGTGTTCGACGGCCCGGACCGCGCCGCCGCCCGCGCGTACATGAAGGGGATCGGCTTCGACGATGAGGCGCTGCGCCGGCCCACCGTCGGGATCGCCAACACCTGGATCGAGGCGATGCCCTGCAACTTCCACCTGCGCGGGCTCGCCGAGCACATCAAAGAGGGCGTGCGGGCCGCCGGGGGCACGCCGATGGAGTTCAACACGGTGGCGATCTCCGACGGGATCACGATGGGAACCGAGGGGATGAAGACCTCGCTGGTCAGCCGCGAGGTGATCGCCGACTCGATCGAGCTGACCGCCCGCGGCTACCAGTTCGACGCGATCGTCGCCCTTTCTGCCTGTGACAAGACGATCCCCGGCTGCGTGATGGCGCTGGCCCGTCTCGACATCCCCTCCCTGATGCTCTACGGCGGCTCGATTGCGCCCGGCCGCTGGCACGACCGCGACGTGACCATCCTCGACGTCTTCGAGGCGATCGGCGCCCACGCCGCCGGTGACATGAGCGACGAGGAACTGCACGAGCTCGAGGGCGTCGCCAGCCCCGGCGCTGGCGCCTGCGGCGGCCAGTTCACCGCCAACACGATGGCCTGCGCCTTCGAGGCGCTCGGGATCAGCCCCAGCGGGTCGGCGATGGTGCCGGCTGAAGACGACGAGAAGAACACGGTCGCAGAGCAAATCGGCGAGCTGGTGATGAAGGTCCTCGCCGATGACCTGCGCCCGAGCCGCGTCATAACCCGCGAGTCGCTTGAGAACGCGATCGCCTGCGTCTGTGCCTCGGGGGGGTCGACGAACGGTGTCCTCCACCTGCTCGCGGTGGCGCGTGAGGCCGGCGTCGAGCTCGGCATCGAGGATTTCGAGCGGATCTCGCGACAGACGCCGCTGCTCGCCGATCTCAAGCCCGGGGGGCGCTTCGTCGCCACCGACCTCTACCGGGCCGGCGGGGTGCCGCTCGTGCTGCAGCGGCTCGCGCAGGCCGGCCTCCTGCACGGCGACGCGATCACCGTCAGCGGCCGCACGATCGGCGAAGAGGCAGCGGCGGCGAACGAGCGCGAGGGCCAGGAGGTCGTGCGCGCGCTCGCCGACCCGCTCAAGACCGAAGGTGGGCTGGCGATCCTGCGCGGCAACCTCGCCCCCGAAGGGGCCGTCGTCAAGCTCGCGGGCACCGAGCGGACCAAGCAGGTCGGCCCTGCCCGCGTCTTCGAGTCCGAGGAGGAGTGCTTCCGGGCGGTCAAGGCGCAGGGGATCCGGCCTGGCGACATCGTCGTCATTCGCAACGAGGGGCCGGCTGGGGGGCCCGGGATGCGCGAGATGCTCCAGGTGACCGCCGCGATCGTCGGCGAGGGACTCGGCGAGAACGTGGCGCTGCTGACCGACGGGCGCTTCTCTGGCGCGACGCGCGGCCTGATGGCGGGCCACGTCGCGCCCGAGGCGGTCAAGGGCGGGCCGATCGCCGCAGTCCGCGAGGGTGACGAGATCAGCTTCGACGTCGACGCGCGCCGCCTCGACGTGGCGCTCTCCGACGAGGAGATCGCCAAGCGCGTGGCGGAATACGAGCCGCCCGAGCCGGCCTACCGCAGCGGCGTGATGGCGAAGTACGCGGCGACGGTCAGTTCGGCTTCGGTCGGCGCCGTCACCGGCTAGCCGGCCACCATCGGCTGGTCTTCGGCGAGGAAGCCTTCGACGAGCGAGTTAAAGCGAGCCGGCCGCTCCATCTGGGGCACGTGGCCGGTGCGCTCGAAGATCTCCAGTCGCGAGCCGTCGATCAGGCGGTGGTATCCGATCGCCGCCTCGACCGGGACGATCTGGTCGTTCAGGCCCCACACGACCATGGTCGGGATCTCGATCTCGGGCAGCCGGTGGCGCGTGTCGTAGCCGCCGATCGCACGGGTCGCGTCGCCGAAGGCCGGCGCGCGGACGCTCGGATGGATCTGCTCGGCGAGCAGCTCTGGCCGAACACGGTTGGGGTACTTGAAGACGCGGCCGAAGGCGAGCTGGCGGCCGCGCGGACGCCTTACCCAATGCTCGCGGGCGCCGGCGAAGAAGGGGATCGTCGCCTCGAAGGTCTTGAGTGCCGCTTCGAGGTGACGGCCCTGCGCCTCAGCGAAGCTGATCCCCGCCGCTGAGACGAGCACCAGCCGGTCGAAGCGCGAGGGCTCCTCGATCACGGCCTCGGTCGAGACGAAGCCGCCCATCGAGTTGCCGATGATCGCCGCCAGCCGATTCAGCTCGAGCTTTTCGCAGAAGTCGTGGACGAGGCGCCCGTAGGCGGGCATGTCGATCGCCCAGGTCGGCATCGGGCTGTCGCCGAAGCCGGGCAGGTCGAGCGCCAGGACCCGGTGCGAGCGGGCGAAGTGGGGGAGGTTCTCGAGCCAGTTGCGCCAGCAGCCGGCGAGGCCATGAACGAAGAGGATCGGATCGCCTTCGCCCATGTCGACGTAGTTGACCCGGGCGCCGGGCAGGTCGACGTGGCGAAGGTGCTCGCGCCAGTCGATCCCGAGCCACTCCGGCTCCGGGTTACCGTAATCGGCCGCCGGGAAGACGGTCGGCTCGGTCGTCGTGAGTTCAGGCATAGCCCATCCTTTCGAGCAGCGGGATCTCGCGGATCTGCGGCGGCTGTAGATGGTCCCAGAGAATCCCGCGTGGGCGCTCGAACTGGCGCTCGACCTCGATCACCGCCCGCGGCGTCGCGATCACGTCGACGGGCAGGTCGTGCGCAGTCACCATCAGGTGGCGCCGCACGATCTGGATCGGATGCACGGTCGTCGCCACGGTCGTGTGGTCGTCGATCTTGCCGGCGTCGATCAGGACGCCGTACTCGAGGTCCGAGTAACCGCCTCCCTTGCCGACCCGGGCGCCGCTGAGGTTGACGGCGACCGAACCGCATAGGACGAAGTCGATCGCCGGCAGATCGTCGAGGGCGACGACGCGGCCGTGCTTGAGCGCACCCTTGATCGTCGCCGCCTCCTTCATCGCCGCCTTGGAGAGCCGCTTCGGTTCGAGTACGCGGAAGGGGTGGGGATCGCGCAGGCGAGGCACGGCCATGATCACCGTCTTGCCCTGTTCGAGGGCAAGTCGCCTCGCGTGCGTCTGCGGCGAGTCGGGGTTCGCCTTGATCGCCCGGGCGCGCTTCCAAAGTCGATGGCCGGCCAGCTTCTCGGCCGCCAGCCGGGCGCCGGCGAAGTTGGGGATGCGCCCCTCGGCGCCGGGAAAGCGAGACACGCCCTCGCGGTCCATCGCCTTCCAGATCTCGCTGCGGACCTCGTCCTTGGCGCGCACGAGGGGACCATACCCGCAGCCCCAGGCGTGGATGCGCGAGCGCAGGGGTAATTGCAGGGAGCGACGCCCAATGGTCGAATGCTCGGAGTGCCTAAACTTTTCCGGCGCCTCGGCCGAACGATGCTCGATGGCGAATTACTCGAAGGCCTGATGGGGAGAAAGACCAAGATCGCCCTCGCCACCGTCGTGGCGCTGCTCCTCCTCGGGGCTGTCGCCGCCTACGCCTACGACTCCACCCAGGACGACACGATCGCCGAGGGCGTCACGATCGGCGGCGTAGAGGTCGGCGGCATGAACGCCCAGGAAGCCGAGCGAGCCGTCCGCAGGCAACTACTCGCACCGCTCCGCCACTCGCTCAAGGTCGGCTACGACGGAGAGAGCTGGCGTCTGTCTAGTGAGAAGCTGAAGGTCCACGCCGATCTCGATAGAGCGGTTGAAGAGGCGCTCGAAGTCAGCCGCGATGGAGGTCTACCGGGGCGGGTCGTCCGCTACGTGACCGGCGGCGAGCTCGAAGAGCAGGTGCCGGCCGAGGTCAGTTACTCGCAACGGACCGTCAACCGCTTCGTGCGCCGGATCGCCGCGGAGGTGAACCGCGAACCGCGCGACGCGAGCGTCGAAGCTAGCGGCGCCTCGCTTGAAGTCGTGCCGCCCGAGTACGGACGCAAGCTGCGCGACAACCTGCTGACGAAACAGCTCAATGCTGCGGTCCTCAACGCCGACGCCGACCGCACGATCGCCGCCCGCACCCACTCGCTGAAGCCCGAAGTCATGGCGAGCGAGGTCGCGGAGGAGTACC
>DASTYR010000337.1:0-5012 GCA_035764795.1 Solirubrobacterales bacterium
CGCACGTAGATCTGGCCGGGACCCTCGGCGGCGTTGGTCCAGTAGACGCGCTCGCCGTCTCCGGAGACCGCGGTCTCGACCGTCGAGTAGCGCATCGTCAGCGGCCCGCCGCTGCCGATCGAGCAGCCCGCCCCGCTCGCCACCCCGCTCGGCAGGGCGCTGATCAGCCGCAGCTGCCCTTCCGGCCCCGACATGTAGCACTGGTGTTTGTTGCTGGAGTCGCCGACGGTGCAGCTCGCCGCGCTCGCCAGCAGCTTGTCCTGGACCCGGAAGGCGGCGTGCTCGCCGTCGGCCGAGACGCCCTGCAGCTCGGGCAGGAAGTTGCGGGGGGCGAAGCAGGTCGGCTGGGTGGTGGTGACCGCCTCGTAGTCGAGCGGCCCGCAGTTGGAGCGCCGGTAGAGGTTGGAGAAGCCTTCGACCGCCGCTTCGTCGAGCCTGGGGTCGGAGTCGTGAAAGAGCCAGCCCTCGCAGAGGTCCTCTGAGAAGTAGCGGTACTGGGTCTGCAGGCCCTCGCCGGAGACGAGGCTCACCCCTCTCGGCGGCGAGATGCCGTCGCTTCTCCAGCCGCTCGAGGTGCGGCGGGCGATGTACTGGGAGGTGTAGGGGGCCGACTCGGCGTCGCCGAAGGCGCGGAAGGTCGAGTAGGCGAAGCCCTCGCCGGCGAGCGAGGCCTGGTGGTAGGCGGCGGGGTTGGAGTTGCCGTCGGGCAGGGCGAGGATGTCGCCGTTTTGCTTGTCGAGGGGCGAGACCATCTCGTAGGCGCGGCAGTCCTCCAGCAGAGCCGAGGGGCCGCTGCGGAAGGCGGCGTTGGGGCAGGTGTCGGGTCTCTGGGGGGCCGGAGGCGGGGGCGTCGTGAAGGTGGCTTCCTCTTCGCCCGGGCCGACCCCTACGACCGGGCCGCCGCCGCTGCTCACCGCGACGAAGCGGTAGCGGTAGGTGGTGTTGGGAGCGAGGCCTTCGAGCAGCACGCCTTTGGTGGTGAGAGGGACGTTCGCGTGGGAGCCCAGCTCGGTCTCCGGGGTGCTGGAGGGACAACCGCCTTCAGAGCATTTGCCGGTGCCGTATTCGACGTGGAAGGTCGTGTCGGGCCAAAAGCGCGGGTTGATCTTCGCCTTGACCGTCGCCCCGTCGGGGTCCACCGCGGTGGCGTACTGCTCGGCGATCGTCGGCGCCCCCGGCGGCGGTGGGCAGATCTCGGGGTCCGGTGGCGGGCCGTAGGCGGTGACGTAGGTTTCGCCTTCGTTTTGGTAGTGACTGCCGACGTAGAGGTCGGTTCCTTCGATCCCGCAGGCGCTGCTGGTCGCCAGCGAGGGCAGGCGCGGGAATGCGCCGAGGTGCGCTTCGGCGAAGGCCGGCGGGGGGTCTTTGCCTTCTTCTTCGGCCTTTTTTACTGCTTCGCTTTCCTCCTCGGTGGGGATCAGCAGCTCACCTGAAGGCGAGAACTTGACCACGCGGGGCAGTCTCCCGGGTGCGACGCCGCCGATGGTGTCGACTGCGAAGACGTTGCCTTCGGCGTCGATCGCCAGCGCACCGGGGTTGACGGCCGCAAGGACGTTGCCCTCGACGCCGGCCGGGTTCAGCTTGCGCACGTTCGGTTTCGAGCTCAGGAAGCTCCCCGACAGCGTTACGAAGAAGCTGCCGGCGCTGTCGAGCGCCAGGCTGCGCACTTTCTCGCCAGCCAGCGAGCCGACGATCGCTTCCTCGAAGGCGCCGCTCGGACTGAAGGCCTGGATGCGTTCGTTATCGCCGACGTAGATCGTGCCGTCGGGGCCGACGTCGATCGCGTCGAGGTCGGAGCGGTTGGAGAAAGCTCCAGGTTCAGGGGGAGCGGCGTCGAATACGCCGATCCCGCAGGTGTCGCCGGAGGAGGCGATGCAGAGGTTGCGTTCGGCCGGGGTGGTGCCGACTTCGGCGCTCCTGGTCTTGTTGACCTCGCCGCCGAACATGAGGACGAACGCGCCGGCGGGGGTGAACTTCTGGACGCGGAAGTTCTGCGGTCGGCTGCAGCCTTCGACGCATTCTTCGCCTTCGTAGACGTAGATGCTCTCGTCGGCTCCGACCGCGATCCCGACCGGGGAGCTCATCTGCCCCGGCCCGGTCCCGACGATGCCCGGCAAACAGGTGGCGCTCGGCGGGGTCGCCCCCGGCCCGCAGGTCTGCAGGGCCGACGAGCCGTCGCGCACGCCCCACCCCCATGCCTTGACGAACTGGCCCCAGACGTCGAGCTCGACGATGCGGGCGTTGAGGCGGTCGGCCGCAAAGATGTGGCCGCTGGTGGGCGAGGCGTCCATGCCCCGCAGGTCGTCCATGCGGCCGGCGGAGCTGCCGGTCGCCAGATCCGCGGGCTGTTGCCAGAGCAGGCTAGGGCGGGAATCGGCAAGGCTCGTCGCCGGGAAGAGGCTCGCCGCCAGGAGGGCCGCCCCTGCCAGCGCAAGCAAGGCGCACGTGAGGCCGAGCCGTCGCAACTCTGAAGAGAGGTGTGAAGAGTTATTCGTCATGCCTGCCCCTGACAGCGCACCCGAGGGTCGGTAGGTGGCACCCCGCCCGCACCCCACCCCCGGCCTACAGCCGGGGGTGGGGTGGCAAACATGGCGGCTTGTCCTCAGGCCGTCAGGGCGTGGGGGCCGTCACGGCGAACGATCCAACCACTTTCGAGGGGCCGGCCGCAGTACCGAACCAGAGAGTCGCGCCCGTCGTGCTCGCACCTTGTTCGGCTCCGATCGTGAAGGTCGTCGGTTTCTGGATGACGGGACCGACGAACGCGCCTTCAATGGCTCCTACGTAGGCACAGAGGAACCCGTCCGCCGCCGTGGGATTGCTGACGCTGCCCAGGCATTTGGTGGGGGGCGTGACGTATTCCCCTTCGTCGCCCAGGGTCGGATCGAATTCTTCCCCTTCTTTGTTGATGTGCCGCACGTTGCCTGCACTGAGCGGGGCGGCCAGCGGAATCGGGAAGCTGATCGCGGTCGGGTAGAAGCTGAACCCGGAAGCGCTGGTAGAGGCGGAGAAGGTGCCGGTCTCGGTCTCACCCGGAGGCAGCGTTTCCGTGAAGCCGGTTACGCCGTCCGCACCGTTTGCGCCGTTGCAGATCTCTTTTTTGACGCCGGAGCCTTCGACTTCGACGGTGATGCCGCCGTTGTCGCAGCCGGGCGCGGTGTTGGCGACCACAACCGATTTGCCGTTGGCGCCGGGCGAGCCGTTGGAGCCGTTGGAGCCGTTGGAGCCGGGGTCGCCCTTGGGGCCTGCGGGTCCCTGGGCGCCAGCCGGGCCTGCCGGACCCGCTGGTCCCGCCGGTCCCGCCGGGCCTTTCGGGCCCCTGGGGCCGCGCGGGCCTTTTTTGGCTTTCTTGGCGGAGGCGCTGGCCTTGGAGCCGTCGCCACCGGAGTCGTTGTTGGCGGCGTAGGCGCCGCCGAACATCGCGAAGACGAGTGCGATCACCGAGATCACGCCCGGGATGCCGAAGCGGTTTCGGAATGACGAGAACATCAAATCTCTCTCCTTGTCCCGTGAGCCCCTCTGCCGACCGCCTCCCTGTGCGGCCCCTTATGGCGGACTCGGGTTATGTGGTCTTCTCCCTGCCGCGGGTGTCGCCAGTTCCCAGAGGGTGCTGGCGGTACCGACGGCAGGGGCCAGTGAAGCACCTCGATCATGCGCTGTCAAGCGTGCGTTCCTGAAAGAAAGAGAACGTTCCTGTATCGAATGAGGAACTTCTATGCCGCTTGTCGCGCCAACTTCGCCGCGGCCTCGGGCCCGAGGTACGGGACGAGGACGAATTCGGCGCAGTCGGGCAACAGATCCTCGAGTCGCCCCGCCTCGCCTGCCGCGACCTTGCGGAAGGTGACGGAAACGAGCGAGCCGAGCACCGAGTCCTCGGTCGACTCGGGCAGCCGCCGCTCCCCCGGCGGCCGCTCGGCGCGGCCGAGTCGCAGCGGCGGCACGACCTCCGCGACCGCCTCGTTGAAGCGGGCCTGGACCGCGGGCGAGGCGGCGCGCGACTCGACCAGCAGCAGTCGCGCCAGGTCGGGCTCGGAGGCGAGGAAGGCGAGGACCGCCCGCGTCACCTCGATCGCCTGCCGCGGCCACTCGGAGACGCCCTCGACCGCGGCGGCGCCGAGCTCGCGCAGGTGCGCGACGACGACCTCGAAGGCGGCGAGGAAGCACCCCTCCTTGCTCTCGAAGTTCTCGTAGAAGACGCGGCGCGAGACCCGCGCGTGCCGGGTGATGTCGGCGAGGGTCACCGCCGCGTAGCCCTTCTCGACAACCGCCGCCGCGAGGCCGGCGATCAGCCGCTCGCGCTGGTGGTGGGCGACCTGCTCGCGGCTGTAGCCATGGCGGCCCGCCGGCAGCGGGCCGAGCTCTTCGGCGCCCATCGCCCGTGCCGCCTAGGCGGCCGAGATCTCCTCGGCGACCTCGTCGGCCACGCCCGCCGCTTCCTCCTCCCCTACATAAGGGCGCAGCAGGAACTCGAGGGTCTCGGGGAACAGCGAGCGCAGCTGCTCGACTTCGCCGCCGAGCAGGCGCTGGTTCAGCACCCAGACGACGCCGCCGGCCAGCGTCTCCTCGAGGCTGTCGGGCAGCTTCGCCCTGTGCGGCCGCAGCTCACGGCCCGGGCGCAGCAGCGGCGCCAGCCGCTTCAGCGCCGCCTCGTGCAGCTCGACCGCCTGCGGGCCGGCGGTGAGCGAGTCAACGAGGCAGGCGTGGGCGACGGCCGGGTTGGCGGCGATGTCCTCGAAGAGGACGCCGAGCGCGGCGCCGACCCGATCCGCCCACGGCCCTTCTTCGCGCCTGTAGGCGGCCTCGACCCGGCTCGCGGTCCGGTCCATCGCCGCTGCGAGCAGCCCGAGGAAGGCGGCCTCCTTGTCGGGGAAGTGCTTGTAGAAGGTGGCGTAGCCGACCTTCGCCGCGCGGACGACCATCTCGATCGTCGTCTCCTGGTAGCCGTGCTCGGCGACCAGCTCGGCCGTCGCCTCGAGGATGCGCCGCCGCTGGTCGGCCGCGGCGGCGTCCCGGGT
>DASTYR010000338.1:0-5733 GCA_035764795.1 Solirubrobacterales bacterium
GAGGTGCTCGCCAAGCTGCGGGCGATCGGGGGTGAGGACGCCACCCATACCGCCGGCAACGCGCCGGGCGTCAACGACGGCGCCGGCGCCGTCGTCGTCGCCTCCGAGGAGTGGGCGCAGCGCGAAGGCCGCACGCCGATCGCTCGCGTCCTCTCATACGGCACGGTCGCCGACGACTTCCCCTACCTGGCGAAAACCCCCGCCAACGCCGCCAAGCAGGCGCTGGAGAAGATCGGCAAGAGCGCCGCGGACGTCGACCTCTGGGAGATCAACGAGGCCTTCGCCTCGGTCGCCCTCAACTCGATGCGGATGCTCGGGGTCGACGAGGAGAGGGTCAACGTCAACGGCGGCGCGATCGCGCTCGGCCACCCGATCGGGGCATCCGGCTCGCGCATCGTCGGCGCTCTCGTCCACGAGCTGCGCCGCCGCGGTGGCGGCCTCGGTGTCGCCGCGATCTGCTCGGGAGGCGGCCAGGGCGACGCGATCGTGCTCGAGGTCAACGGCTCCTAACCGGGAGCCGCGCGGGGCGCGGTTTGCAGCGCGCTGCAGCCTTCTTCGACTTGGACAAGACCCTGATGGCGGGGTCTTCGGGGATGCAGTTCGCCCGCATCGCCGCCCGCCATGGCGTCGTCGGCCGCCGCCAGCTCGCCAGCTGGGCGGTCGAGCACCTGCGCTATCGCCTGCGCGGCACCACCGACGCCCGTACGACCGAGGTGCTGCGCGTTGCCCGCGACCTGATCACGGGCGTGCCGGTGCGCAGCCTCGAGCGAATGAACCCGGAGGTGATGGCGGCGATCCTGCCGCGGGTCTATCCGCAGATGCTCGAGGAGGTGTATGCCCACCAGGACGCCGGCCGCGCCACCTTCATCGTCAGCGCCGCCGGCAACGGCGTGGTTGAGATGCTGGCGCACGTGCTCGGTATGGACGGCGGGATCGGGACCCGTTATGAGACCGCCGACGGCGCCTTCACCGGGCGCTTCGACGGTCCCTTCGTCTACGGCCCCGGCAAGGTCGAGGCGATGGCGGCCTTCGCCGCCGAGCACGGGATCGATCTCGGCGCCTCCTACGCCTACTCCGACTCGCTCTCGGATCTGCCGATGCTGCGCGCGGTCGGCAACCCGGTCGTAGTCAACCCCGATCCACCCCTGGCCAAGCTGGCCCGGGAAGAAGCCTGGCAGGCGATGCGATTCGAGCAACTCGGCCGCCGCCTCGTTGCCCTCACGGTGACCGCCCTGGCGACCGTCGGCGGCTTCGGCGCCAGGCACGTCGTCGCGCGCCGCCGTCTGCCACCCCCGCGCCGCTTCCCGGTTCGCCGCTGAGCCCTCCTTAGACTGTTCGGCATGGCCAGCCAGCCAAAGGCCACGCCGGAGGAGGCCGTCGAGCAGCACTCGCGGGAGCGCGAGAGCGAGTTCTCGACGATGTCGGGACACCCGATCGCACCGCTCTATGGGCCCGAAACCGCCGCCGATCCCGAGGAGAAGATCGGACGGCCCGGCGAGTATCCGTTCACCCGCGGGCCTTATGAGTCGATGTACCGGGGGCGGCTCTGGACGATGCGCCAGTTCGCCGGCTTCGGCACGGTCGAGGAGACCAACGAGCGCTTCCACTACCTGCTCGACCACGGGCAGACCGGGCTCTCGACCGCCTTCGACATGCCGACCCTGATGGGCTACGACTCCGACCACGTCCGCAGCCTCGGCGAGGTCGGTCGCGAGGGAGTCGCCGTCGACAGCCTCGACGACATGGAAGACCTCTTCGAGGGAATCCCGCTAGCCGGCGTCAGCACCTCGATGACCATCAACGCGCCGGCGGCGATCCTGCTCGCCTTCTACGTCCTGGTCGGCGAGAAGCAGGGCGTGCCGGCGGAGAAGCTCGGCGGCACGATCCAGACCGACATCCTCAAGGAGTACATCGCCCAGAAGGAGTGGTGCTTCCCGGTCGAGCCGGCGATGCGTCTCGTCACCGACATGATCGAGTGGTGCTCGCAGCAGATGCCCCGCTGGCACCCGGTCTCGATCTCCGGCTACCACATCCGTGAGGCGGGCTCGACCGCCCAGCAGGAGCTCGCCTTCACGCTCAAGGACGGCTTCACCTACGTCGAGCGGGCGCTCGAGCGCGGCCTCGACGTCGACGACTTCGCTCCCCGGCTCTCCTTCTTCTTCAACGCTCACATCGACTTCTTCGAGGAGATCGCCAAGTACAGGGCGGCGCGGCGCATCTGGGCGCGCGAGATGCGCGACACCTACGGCGCCAAGCGCGAGGAGTCGATGCGGTTGCGCTTCCACGCGCAGACCGCGGGCGTCTCGCTGACCGCGCAGCAGCCGCTCAACAACGTCGTGCGGACCTCGATAGAGGCGCTGGCGGCGGTGCTCGGCGGCACCCAGTCGCTGCACACCAACTCCTTCGACGAGGCGCTGGCGCTGCCGACCGAGGAGGCGGTGCGGGTGGCGCTGCGCACCCAGCAGATCATCGCCTTCGAGTCCGGCGCGCCCAACACCCCGGACCCGCTCGGCGGATCCTGGTTCGTCGAGAAACTGACCGACGAGATGGAGGCCGCCGCCTACGACTACTTCGCCCGCATCGACGAGCTGGGGGGGATGGTCGAGGCGATCCGCCGCAACTTCCCCCAGCGCGAGATCGCCGACGCCGCCTTCACGTACCAGCGCGAAGTCGACGAGCGCCGCCGCATCGTCGTCGGCGTCAACGACTTCATCCAGGAGGGCGAAGCGCCGACGCCGATTCTGCGCATCGACCCTGCCCTCGAACGCAAGCAGGTCGATCGCCTGCAGGCCACCCGCGCCCGACGCGACGGCGTCGCGGTCGAGGCGGCCCTCACCGAGCTGAAGGGCGTCGCGGCCGGCGACGCCAACCTGATGCCGCCGATCATCGAGGCGGCACGCGCCCGCGCCACCGAGGGCGAGATGGTGGCTGCGCTCCAGGAGGTCTTCGGCACTTACACCGAGTCGCCAGTCTTCTGACCCGCGGTAAGTTGAGCACCCAATGGGTGCATAACCCCCGGCTGGGTGGGTCCACTAACCTTCCGGCGCGCTATGGAGGCAGCAACCGCCCGCAAGATCCGCGTCGTCGTCGCCAAGCCCGGCCTGGACGGGCACGACCGGGGCGCCAAGATCATCGCCCGGGCGCTGCGCGACGCCGGCATGGAGGTCATCTACACCGGCCTGCACCAGACGCCTGAGCAGATCGCCGAGACGGTGATCCAGGAGGACGCCGACGCGGTCGGCCTCTCGATCCTCTCCGGCGCCCACATGACGCTCGTGCCGCGGGTCGTAGAGCTGCTCCGCGACCAGGGCGTCGACGACGTTCTCGTCACGGTCGGCGGCACGATTCCCGCCGAGGACATCCCCGAGCTCGAGAAGCTGGGCGTGGCCGCCGTGTTCACCCCGGGAGCAGGAACCGACGAGATCGTCGACTTCATCCGCAGTGGCGCGGCCGAGCGGCACGCACAGGGCAGCTGACGGCTCTGCCAAGCCGCTTTCGTGTGATATCGATCACTGCGGAATCCAACACGTCCGCGTGTAATAGATAGACTGATTGACTGGTCAGTCAACCAGCGTAAACCGGCTTGAGCAACCAGCCAAGGAGGCTTTCAACTTGAAGATCTGCGTCCTGGTCAAGGAGGTACCGGACGCCGCCGTTCAGAAGCGCATCGACCCCGGGACGATGCGTCTGGACCGCAGCGGCGAGAAGAACCTCAACCCCTTCGACACCCACGCCATCGAGGCCGCCATGCAGATCAAGGAGGGCGGCGCGATCCCGGTCGAGGAGGTCGTCGCGGTGACGATGGGCCCCGACTCGGCGGTCCGCGCCCTGCACAAGGCGGTGGCGCTCGGCGCCGACCGCTCGGTGCACCTCTCCGACGCGGCGCTGGAGGGCTCCGACGTCTGCGCCACCGGCTATGCGCTGGCAAAAGTCCTGGAGTCGGAGAGCCCCGATCTGGTCCTGCTCGGCCAGCAGTCGGACGACGGCGAGTGCTACACGATCGGGGCGGTCGTCGCCGACCACCTGCAGATGCCGTCGCTTACGCAGGTGATCCAGATCGACGTCGCCGACGGCAAGCTGCGCTGCGAGCGCCAGGCCGAGTACGGCTACGACACGGTCGAGGTCGAGCTGCCGGCCGTGATCAGCGTCGGCGACGCGATCAACGAGCCCCGGTACCCAAGCCTGAAAGCGATCATGGGGGCGAAGAAAAAGCCCCTCGACGGCAAGGCGACCGCCGACGTCGGCATCGACGGCGGCATGGTCGGCGAATCCGGCTCCAAGACGAGCGTCCTCGCGCTCAACCCGCCGCCCGCCAAGGAAGCGGGGGAGATCATCGAGGACGAGGACACCAACGAGACGGTCGAGAAGATCGTCGCCTGGCTCGACGAGAGGAAGCTGATCTAAGTGTCTCCTTCCGACAACCAGAGCCGTTCTGGCTCGCTGCAAACCTGCGCGGGAGCGTCGTCCTCGGTCGCTCGCGTGCCTTCAGGCACGCCACGCTCCCTGCGTCCTAGCCCCGCTTGGTTTTCGCGGCCAGAAGCGACTCTGGCCGCCGAAAGGAGACACTGATGGCAGGCATCCTGACCTACGCCCTCCACGACGACGAGGGCAATTTCAACAAGAACTCACTCGGGGCGATCTCCGAGGCGGCCAGGCTGGCCGGCGAGGTCGGCGGCGAGGCCGCCGCGCTCGTCGTCGGCGACGTCGCCGACGACGCCTGCGCTGGGCTCGGCAACTGGGGCGCGGCGAAGGTCTACCGCGCCAAGAACGTGCCCGAGGGGCTGGCGCAGCCGATCGTCGACGCGATGGCCAAGGTGATCCAGGAGCAGGGCTTCTCCTATGCCCTCTTCGGCGGCGGCCTGCTCGGTTTCGAGATCGGCGCCGGTCTGACCGCGCGCTTGGGCGCTGGCGTCACGATGGAGGTCACGCAGGTCAAGGCGCAGGACGGCAAGCTCGTCGTCGAGCGCCCGATCCTGCAGGATTCGCAGGTCGCTGACGTCGGCTACGTCAGCGAGCCGGGGATCATCATCGGCCGCCTCAACGCGTTCGACGCCAACGAGAGTGGCGGCAGCGCCGAGGTCGTCGACGTCGACGTCGAGCTCTCGGCCTGGTCGAGCAAGGCCAAGCTGGTGCAGCGCGGCGAGCAGCGCGGCGCCGATGTCAACATCGAGGACGCCGACATTCTGGTCGGCGGCGGCCGCGGCCTCGGGGCCAAAGAGGGCTTCGAGCTCTGCGAGCAGCTGGCCGATTCGATGGGCGGCGCCGTCGCGGCGACCCGCGCGGTCGTCGACGCCGGTTGGTACCCCTACGCGGCCCAGATCGGCCAGACCGGCAAGACGGTCGCGCCGAAGCTGTACCTGGCCGCCGGGATCTCGGGGGCCATCCAGCACAAGGTGGGGATGCAGAGCTCGGAAAACATCCTCGCGATCAACAAGGACCAGAACGCGCCGATCTTCGAGTTCTCGGATCTCGGCGTGGTGGGCGATCTGCACAAGATCCTGCCCAAGCTGACCGAGGCGATCAAAGCGAAGAGGGGGAGCTAGCTCAGATGCCGGCCAAGCCCAGCGAGTTTCCGCCGCCGTTCGATCCCGGCGACTACGTCGGTCCCCCGGTTGACGCTCCGGAGGAGCGGCTCGAGGCCGGCATCGTCATCGTCGGCGGCGGGCCTGCCGGGCTGGCCTGCGCCAACCGAGTCCTGCAGCTGCGCGAGGACGAGCCGGAGCTGACCGAGAA
>DASTYR010000339.1:0-3216 GCA_035764795.1 Solirubrobacterales bacterium
ACTACCAGCTCGGCGCGGACGGATCGCCGAAGAGCTGGGTGTCATTCAAACTCGACCCGCACGCCATTCCAGACCTGCCGCTGCCGCGGCCCAAGTTCGAGATCTTCGTGTGCTCGTCACGCGTCGAGGGCGTCCACCTCCGCGGCGGGGCGATCGCGCGCGGTGGCCTGCGTTGGAGCGATCGACCTGAGGACTATCGCACCGAGGTGCTGGGCCTGGTCAAGGCGCAGATGGTGAAGAACACCGTGATCGTGCCGGTGGGCTCCAAGGGCGGCTTCGTGCTGAAGAAGGCGCCACCGGCCAGCGACCGCGATGCCTTCCTGAAGGAGGGGATCGCCTGCTACCAGGACTACCTGCGCGGCCTGCTGGACCTCACCGACAACCTGGTCGGCGGCAAGACGGTGCCGCCGCCGCAGGTGGTGCGCATCGATGGCGACGACCCCTACCTGGTGGTCGCCGCGGACAAGGGCACGGCCACGTTCTCCGACATCGCCAACGCCATCTCCATCGAGTACGGCCACTGGCTGGGTGACGCGTTCGCCTCGGGCGGCTCGGCCGGCTACGACCACAAGGCGATGGGGATCACCGCCCGCGGTGCCTGGGAGTCGGTGCAGCGGCACTTCCGCGAGCTCGGAGTCGACGTCTCGACGACCGACTTCACCGTCGTCGGGATCGGCGACATGTCCGGCGACGTGTTCGGGAACGGGATGCTGCTCTCGCGCCACATCAAGCTGGTCGGCGCCTTCGATCACCGCCACGTCTTCCTCGACCCGAACCCCGACCCGGAGCAGAGCATCCTCGTGCGAGAGCGCCTCTTCCGGCTGCCGGGCTCGTCCTGGGCCGACTACGAGGCCGGGCTGATCTCGCGGGGCGGCGGCGTCTTCCCGCGCACCGCCAAGTCGATCCCGATCTCGCCCCAGGTGCGCGCCGCGGTCGGCGTCGAGGCGGAGCTGCTGACCCCCGGCGAGCTGATCCAGGCGCTTCTGCGCGCACCCGTCGACCTGCTCTGGAACGGGGGCATCGGGACGTACGTGAAGGCCCGCAGCGAGCGGCACGCCGAGGTGGGCGATCGCGCGAACGACGCCGTCCGCGTCGACGCCGAGGACCTGCGCGCGAGGGTGGTCGGGGAGGGCGGCAACCTCGGCTTCACCCAGCGCGCCCGGGTCGCGTACGCGCTCGGCGGCGGCCGGATCTTCATGGACGCCATCGACAACTCGGCCGGCGTCGACTGCTCCGACCACGAGGTCAACATCAAGATCCTCCTCGACGCGATCGTCGCCGACGGCGACCTGACCGGGAAGCAGCGGAACGAGCTGCTCGCCGAGATGACCGACGAGGTGGCGACGCTCGTCCTCCGCGACAACTACGACCAGGCGCAGGCGCTCACGAGCTCCGCGACGCAGGCGGCCTCGATGGCGGAGGTGCACGAGCGCTATGTGCGCAGCCTCGAGCAGACCGGCGTGCTCAACCGCGAGCTCGAGTTCCTGCCGAGCATCGAGACGTTCGAGGAGCGGGCTGCCGCGGGCGGCGGCCTGACCGCGCCCGAGTTCGCGATCCTCCTCTCGCACACGAAGGTCGCGCTCTCGCAGGCCCTGCTCGCCTCCGATCTCCCCGACGACCCCTACCTCTCGACGGAGCTCGCCGCGTACTTCCCGACCCGCCTGAGCGAGCGCTTCCCGGAGCAGCTGGAGCGTCACTCGCTGCGGCGCGAGATCATCGCGACGCGAATCGCGAACGACCTCGTCAACAGGGCCGGGACGACCTTCCTCTTCCGGCTCGGCGACGAGACGGGCGCCGCGCCGGACGAGATCGCCCGCGCCTACACGGCCGCCCGCGAGGTGACCGGGCTGCGCGAGCTCTGGGCGGCGATCGAGGCGCTCGACGGGAAGGTGCCGGCCAAGACCCAGACGGCGATGCTGCTGCGCTCCCGCATCCTGCTCGAGCGGACGACCCGCTGGCTTCTCCGCCACCGGCGCCGGCCGCTCGACATCGCCGAGACCGTCGAGCGCTACGCAGCCGGTGCGGCCGCGGTCGCCGAGGCGTTGCCGGCGCTGCTCGGCGCGTCCGCGCTCGAGGAGGCGAAGGGTCGCGCGAAGGCGCTCACCGACGACGGCGTCCCCGCCGAGCTGGCCGGGTACGTCTCGCGGCTGCTCTCGCTTGTGCCCGCGCCCGACCTGGTCGAGATCGCGGCCGCGTCGGGGCTCGACGTGACCTCGGTGGCCGAGACGTACTTCGCCCTCGGCGAGCGGCTCGAGCTGCAGTGGCTTCGCGACCGGATCGTCGGCCTACCGCGCGACACGCGCTGGGCCGCGATGGCCCGTGCGGCGCTGCGGGACGACGTCTACGCCGAGCAGGCGGGCCTCACCGCCCACGTCGTCCGCTCGGGCGCGAACGGGCAGTCGGCGCGGGAGCTCGTCGAGAGCTGGCTGGCGCGGAACGGGGCAGCGGTCGAGCGGTCACGCCAGGTGCTCGCCGACATCCGCTCGAGCGGCACGCTCGACCTGGCCCGGCTCTCCGTCGCGGTCCGCGAGCTCCGGAACCTGATCCAGTCCTCCGGGGCGGAGCAGTCGGCCGCCGAGCCCGCCGCGAAGCCGTAGCTCCTCGGCCGTCCCGGCTCCTCCGCTTCGAAGCGCTCGTGCGCGCCGCTAGACGTCGCCGTTGAAGGTGTCGCAGCTCGTCGGATCGCCGCTTTCGAAGCCGTTCTTGAACCAGGTGACGCGCTGCTCGCCGCTGCCGTGCGTGAACGTGTCCGGGTTGACGTCGCCGCCCGACCGCTGCTGGATCCGGTCGTCGCCGACGGCCGAGGCGGCGGTCAACGCCTCTTCGAGGTCGCCGGTCTCGAGCAGGTCCTCCTGGCGCACCGCGGAGTGCGCCCAGATCCCTGCGAGGCAGTCGGCCTGCAGCTCGAGCCGGACCGAGAGGTCGTTGGCGTCGTCTGGGTTCTCCTGCTGGGCCAGGTTGACGTCGTCCATGACGCCGAGCAGGTTCTGGACGTGGTGGCCGATCTCGTGGGCGATGACGTAAGCCCTGGCGGCCTCGCCGCCCGCGCCGAACTTGCCCTCCAGCTCCTGCCAGAAGGACAAGTCCAGATAGACCTTGCGGTCGGCCGGGCAATAGAACGGGCCCATCGCCGACTGGCCCATGCCACAGCCTGTGCCCGTGGCGCGGTCGTAGATGACGACGGCGTCGGGCGGGCGATAGCCCTGGACGCGGGAC
>DASTYR010000340.1:0-2822 GCA_035764795.1 Solirubrobacterales bacterium
GCCTTTCAGCTCCTGCTGACCGTCGTTGCGACCGAGCGCGACCGTGAGCTCGGTGAAGCCGCCGCCCTGCTTGTCGGTAGTGGCCGTGCTGAAGCTCGGCGAGAACGGCCTGGCACCGAGCGTTTTCGGGCAGGCGCCGCCGCCGGGCAGCGAGCCCAGCGAGAAGGCGCTCCCGGGAGTGGCCGGCGGGTCGGTCGAGGGCCCTTCTTCACCGCCGGGCGGAACCTGTCCCACGGCGGAGGACCACGGGGTCATCTGCGTCCCGGTCGCGTGGGGGCCGCAGGTGGGCGGACTGGTGAGCGGCGCTTTCGGACCGCCGTTGAAGGTGATTCGAACCTGCTCGATCGGCGCCTGGGGCAAGCCGGGAATCGGGATGCCGCCCCGTGCCGGGTCGCCGAGCGGACCGTCATCGAAGCTGGTCGTCAACTGGCCGGTCGTCGGATTGGCGCTGACCTTCCCGAGTAGGCGGGCAGAGATGTCGTAGCGGGTGGACTCGGCGACGACGAAGATCCGGTAGAGGTTGCCGGAGGCGGGATCGCTGCTCAGTTGCCTGCCGACATACACCGCACCGGTCAGCGAGCCGTCCGGAAGCGGAGGCGTGTCAATCTCGGCGGTCCCGATCCGCGAATTGGGCGGACAGTCGACGACGGGGTTGCGGGTGCCTTTGCCGAACTGGGCGTCGGTGCACGCGACGAGCCCGGTGGCAGCCGACGGATTGAGGCCCATTCCAGCAGGGAGCGTCACTTTGGCCGAGCGGATATGCGAGCTCGCCTTACTCGCTTCCGATTTCGTCGGGTTTTTGATCTCGGGCAGGTTGACCGTCACGCTGACGCCCGCCGGCGAGTCGGTCTGGCCGGTTCCCGCATTGACGTCGATCGACGGGTCGAAGGGGATGTCGTCGCAGTTTTTCGGTGACGTACCTGGCGGAATCTTCGACTCGACGTAGGCCGAGCCGTTGGGGAAGTTTGGATCTTCTTCCTGGAAGGAGTCGGCACGCAGCCAAGTCGAGTAGACGTGCTCGAAGGGGGATTTGGCCTCTTTTTTCGGGGCTGGACCGAAACAGGTCGTCGGCGTCGTGATAAAGGTGCCGTCCCCTGCCATGCCGTCGAACACGAGGCGGTTTTTGGCGATCCGCGCTTTTCCTTCGCCGATCAGTGGCAGCGCCACTTTGTGGACGTGGATAGTGAAGTACTCGTGGTAGTCGCTCTCCCAGGCAACGTCAGCCTCGAGGAAGACGTCGCTGCCGGCGACGCTGAAGCCGAAGCGGGCCGGTTCCCCGTGTTTCGGCACGACGTTGTAGACGGGAATCGGCGGGACCGGCACGTCGGCGCCGGTTTCCGTGTGCGTCGCGGTCACTTCGCTGATGCCAACCTGGGAGGCGGCAGAGCAATTCGTCGAGTTCGGGCTTTTTTCGGACGCCGGACCGAGATCGCACTGCGGCGTCGCCTGCGGGTTCACGGTGAGGCCGACGGGCAGGTCGACGCGGATCGTCTTCAGGTCACCTTTGGGCCGTTTGATTTTCAGCGGGAGAGGTGGGAGGGCGTCGACTTCCTCCTCGTTGATGATGAACTGCGTGAAGCCTTTCGGCGGGTGACCCGCCGCCTCTTCGTAGAAGAGCCCCGGCGTCGCAACTGAGCATTTTGGAGAGGCATCGGCTTTGCAGGTCCCCGCCTGCCAGGGGCTGTCGACCTGCGGATCGTCGGGGTTCTGCGGACCGATGATCTGTGCGCGCGCTGCGGTGGCGCCGAAAGCCAACGCCAGCATCAAGACAACACTGACGACCGCGCCGCGAAACCCCGCTCTTGCTCTCAACCCAGCCTCCCTCTCTACCCTCGTCTCAACGGATCACTGAAATTGACTACCCGCTTTTCGGTAATTGTACTACTGTCTTTTCAGTAAGTCCCAGTTATCCGAAAGCGAGGAATCCGCCGTGAACTGGCAGCTCCTGGCCCGTGCCAATACCCATCCCCTGCGCGTTTCAATCCTGGAGGTCCTCGGCCTCGACGGGGGCAGAATGCTCTCCCCCAAGGACCTCAGCCTCGAGCTGCAGGCGCCACTCAGCACCGTCAACTACCACGTCACCGAGCTGGCTCAGGCGGGGCTGATCGAGATCGTCCGCGAACGGCAGGTCCGTGGCGCCGTCGAGCACTTCTACCGCGCGATCGAGGAGCGCGCCGGGAAGGCGCGACGCCGGGTGAAGCGGACGACGGGTCTCGAACCCGCGACCTCGAGCTTGGGAAGCTCGCGCTCTACCAGCTGAGCTACGTCCGCGTCGGCGCCGATTCTACGACCCGGGAGGCCAGCACGCGGGACTAACCTTCGCTCTCTGTGAGCACCCGCGCGTTCGTCGCAACCCTCGCCGTCCTTGCCGTCATCGGCCTGCTTGGCTTCGGCCTGCTCAGCAAGGGGGAGGCAAGCCTCGCCGTCGGCGACCCCGTCCCCGACCGCGTTCTGCCGGTGCTGGGGAGTGAGGAAAGCGGTTCGATTGCCGACTACCGGGGGCGTTGGGTCTTGGTCAACCTCTGGGCTTCCTGGTGCCCCCCCTGCCGCGAAGAGGCGCCCGACCTGGAGCGGTTCTGGCAGCGCTTTCGCGAGCGGGGCGTGACCGTGCTGGGGATCGACGTTCAAGACAACAGCGACGACGCGCTCGCCTTCGTGCGCGAGCATCGCCTCACCTATCCGCAGTTGCGCTCGGTGGGCGATGAGCGCAGCGAGGCCTTCGGCTCCACCGGCGTCCCGGAGAACTTCCTCGTCGATCCACGTGGGCGCCTGGCGCTGGTCTACCGCGGGCCCGTCGACGAGCGCTTCCTCAGAGAACGGGT
>DASTYR010000341.1:0-3255 GCA_035764795.1 Solirubrobacterales bacterium
ATCGAGAACATGGATCCGATGGGCGTCCACACGGGCGACTCGGTTACCGTCGCGCCCGCCCAGACGCTCAGCGATCAGCTCTATCAGCAGCTGCGTGACCAGGCGATCGCCGTGATCCGGGCTGTCGGGGTCGAGACCGGCGGCTCGAACATCCAGTTCGCGGTCAATCCCGAGGACGGCGACATCGCGATCATCGAGATGAACCCGCGCGTCTCGCGCTCCTCGGCGCTGGCCTCGAAGGCGACCGGTTTCCCGATCGCCAAGATGGCCGCCAAGCTCGCTGTCGGTTACGCGCTCGAGGAGATCCCCAACGACATCACGCGGGCGACGCCCGCCGCCTTCGAGCCGACGATCGACTACGTCGTCACCAAGGTGCCCCGCTTCGCCTTCGAGAAGTTCCCCGGCGCCGCCGGGCGGCTCTCGACTTACATGCAGAGCGTCGGCGAGGCGATGGCGATCGGCCGCACCTTCCGCGAGTCCTTTGCCAAGGCGATGCGCTCGCGCGAGCTTGACGCGCCGCCCCAGCCCCCGGCGGCCGACGAGGAGCTGCTGGAGGCGATCGCCAGCCCCAGCGCCGAGCGCTTCGACCTGGTCCTGGAGGCCTTCCGGCGCGGTGTCGACGTCGAGGTCGTGCACGAGCGCTGCCTGATCGACCGCTGGTTCCTGCGCGAGCTGCGTGCCCTCGCCACCGAAGGCGACGGCACGGACGGGCTCGAGCGCACCTACAAGTCGGTCGACACCTGCGCCGCCGAGTTCGAGGCGGCCACGCCCTACTACTACTCGGCCCACGAGCGGCCCGGGATCGGCTCGTCGGAGCTGCGTCGCGGCGACCGTCCCTCGGTGGTCATCCTCGGCGCCGGCCCGAACCGGATCGGGCAGGGGATCGAGTTCGACTACTGCTGCGTGCACGCGGCGATGACCGTGCGCGAGAGCGGCCGCGATGCGGTGATCGTCAACTGCAACCCGGAGACCGTCTCGACCGACTACGACACCTCTGACCGGCTCTACTTCGAGCCGCTCACGGCAGAGGATGTCCTCGCCGTCTGCGAGCAGGAGCGGCCCGAGGGCGTAATCGTCCAGTTCGGCGGCCAGACGCCGCTGAAGCTGGCGCGGGTCCTGGAGGAGGCAGGCGTCCCCCTGCTCGGCGCCCGGCCCGGCGGCGTCTCGCCGGTCGCCGCGATCGACCGCGCCGAGGACCGGGGCCGCTTCGCCGAGCTGCTGCGCGGCCTCGGCGTCAAGCATCCGCCGTACGCCACCGCGCTCTCTGCTACCGAGGCGACGCAGATCGCCGCGCAGGTCGGCTACCCGCTGCTCGTTCGGCCCTCCTACGTGCTCGGGGGCCGCGCGATGGAGATCTGTTACTCGGACGAGAACCTCACCGCCTACCTGAAGGCCAACGCGCGCGCCGACAGCGAGCACCCTCTCTTCCTCGACCACTTCCTCGAGGGAGCGATCGAGGTCGACGTCGACGCGCTCGCCGACGGCGAGACCGTGCACGTCGCCGGCATCATGCAGCACGTCGAGGAGGCCGGCGTGCACTCGGGCGACTCCGCCTGCGTGCTGCCGCCGATGAGTCTCGGGGCCGAGATGCTGGAGGAGATCCGGGCGACGACCGAGCGGATCGCTCTGGAGCTGGGCGCGGTCGGGCTGATCAACATCCAGTACGCGGTCGCCGCGGGCGAGCTCTATGTGATCGAGGCCAATCCACGCGCTTCCCGCACCGTCCCCTTCGTCTCCAAGGCGACCGGGACGCCGCTGGCCAAGGTGGCGACGCGGCTGCTGCTGGGCGAGCGCCTCGCCTACCAGGACCTGCGCGAGGCGCCTGAGGGCTACGTCAGCGTCAAGGAGGCGGTCCTTCCCTTCGCCCGCTTCGCCGGTGTCGATTCGGTTCTCGGCCCGGAGATGAAGAGCACCGGCGAGGTGATGGGCATCGCCGCCGATTTCCCCGCCGCGTTCGCCAAGGCGCAGGCGGCCGCCGGCGTCACGCTGCCGGTCGAGGGCACCGTCTTTATCACGGTCACCGACACGGACAAGCCGGCGGCGACGCAGCTCGCGGCCCGCTTCCACGAGCTCGGCTTCGAGGTGGTCGCGACTGGCGGCACCGCCCAGGCGATCTCGGCGATGGGGGTGCCGGTCAGCCGCATCAACAAGCTGAGCGAGGGGGGCGAGAACGCGATCGACCTGATCGGCGAGCGCCGCTGTGACCTGGTGATAAACACGCCGACCGGCTCCGGCGCGCGGGCCGACGGCCTGGCGATTCGGACCGCGGCCGTCCGTCACGGCGTTCCTTGCATCACGACGATGACGGGCGCCTCGGCCGCGGTACGCGCGATTGCCGCCCAGAAGGAGGGCCCGACGCCGGTGCTGTCCCTCCAAGAAGTCCACGCCATGCAGGCTGCCCAGGCGCGATGACCGCGCCCTGGGGGCGCCGCCTCTGCGAGGTGGCGGAGAGCCGCGACTCGGGCGGGTACCGTCTTTTCTCGCTGCTCGACGAGGAGGGCCCGGCACCGGGCGCGGGCCAGTTCTACATGCTGGCCAGCGAGCGGAGCTGGGAGGGGGCTGGAGGGCGCCCGTTCCTGCCGCGGGCGCTCTCGGTCGCCGATTGCGAGCCGAGCGGCGACGGCCAGCGGCTCGACTTCCTGGTCGAGGGGATCGGGCCCGGCACCGATCGGCTCTGCGCGCTGGAGGCGGGTGAGCGGGTCTGGGTCAACGGCCCCCTCGGCAACGCCTTCTCAGCCCCCCGTGAGCTCTCGCCTGGCGCCGCCGGCGCGATCCTCGTCGGCGGCGGGATCGGCATTGCGCCCTTGGCTCTCCTGCGCCGACGCTTCGCGGAGAAGGGCGTGCCGACCCGAATCCTGCTCGGTTTTCGTGACCGGGCTCACTCAGGCGGCCTGGAGGACCTGTTCCGCTGCTGTGAGGTCGGCCTCGCCAGCGAGGATGGCCACGCCGGCCATCGCGGTTACGTCACCGATCTGCTCGCCGCGATGCTCGAGGGCGATGATGCCGGCAGCGCCGCCGTCTACTCGTGCGGCCCGCCGCCGATGCTCGATGCCGTCGCCGCCCTATGTGCGGGGCGCGGCGTCGCCTCCGAGCTAGCGATGGAGTCGCCGATGGCCTGCGGCTACGGCGCCTGCTTTGGCTGTGCCGTGCCCAGGCCGGGAGGCGAGGGCTACATCCGCCTCTGCGTCGAGGGGCCGGTGGTCCGCGCTGCCTGAGCTCTGCGGCATCGAGCTGCGCCACCGGGTGATCAACGCC
>DASTYR010000342.1:0-3353 GCA_035764795.1 Solirubrobacterales bacterium
CCAGATTGACTCTGATCTCTTTGAGCCAGTCCTTCCCTGGCTTAACCACCCCTGGCACGCTCGATGCGAAGACATTGACCCCGTCAGCGAAGATGCGTCGAATCTCGTCATGGATCACTTTCGCGATCGGCTCATCGGTCACTGCGTGACTTAGAAAGACGGTTGGCTTCTTGGGTGCTCCGGGTCCGGCCATCGCGGCAATCATGCTGCCACGCCACTCAGCGGAATAACGGTGACGGTGGGGAGTTTCCGTCAGGGGCGGCGGAAGATGGCGTGAGTCCCGACGCGCCGCCAGATGATGTGCGGCTGCTCTGATTGGACCTCCTCGCCGTACTGGAAGGTCGCGCGCCCGTCGTAGGCCCAGGTCATCTCCCAGACCCCTGGATGCCCTTGGACCCGCTTTACGCGAAGCCGGGGATGAAAGCCGTGCTTGTCTTCGGCGAGATTGGCGATGAATTGAGCCACGGCATCGCGGAATTCCCGCTGCTGCTTCGGACTTAGCTGGTCCCAGTCGCGCCAGAACGACGCGAGAACTTCACGCGTCGGCATCGAGCGGCTTCATGCGCTCGTCCAAGGCCGCCAGAAAATCCTCGTCGTTGTCGAATCGCGTGACGCGGCCGACAGCAAGGTCTTTGTCGGCTTCGCGCTCGCGCTGCTGCCATTCACGCGTCCAAAACCAAGCCTGCTCAGAATCAATGCGCCCATCCGAAACCTCGCGGAGAAGGATCGCTGCGCCATCGACTGCGTGGTCCGGCAGACGATCGACCATCTGGTGAAGCTCGTCCTTGCCCATAAAGCCATTCTGACATGCCGTTCGGAGCGGATCGCCCGGATGAGGTATGGCATCTAATGGGCAGCGGAACCAGGAGGCAGAAGGTCACCGGGACCTGGATCGCTTGGTTAAGACAGCAGAAAGCCCCGCCGGAGCGGGGCTTTTCGTGAGAGCGGCTGATGGGATTCGAACCCACGACCTTCTGCATGGCAAGCAGACGCTCTAGCCAGCTGAGCTACAGCCGCACGGGGCGGATTCTATCCGGGCGGGAAGGCGCCCGCGGGACGGCCTTCCCGCCGCAATGAAACTAGCCGCCGAAGGGCGGGCAGTTGGGGTTGTTGCTCGATTGCTTGCAGGGGTTGGCGCTTCCCTTGAAGTGGCCGGAGTTGCCCGCGTGCGGGTTGTCGGCCGCCGCGGCTGCTGGGACCGAGAGCGCGAACGCTCCGGCGAGCAGGATGGCTGAGATCTTCTTGCGCAGGTCAACCTCCTCGATGACTGGTCATTCGTATACCCGTCCAAACGAGCTGGCCGGGACCTTGACAGGGCGTTGTTTAGCGGCGGCCCTAGATCTAGGCGGCCGGCTCGGCCAGTAAGCCCCGCAGGTCCAGCGGCTCGGTGACCATCGCGACGCCCTGGCCGTCGGGCTGGCGCGGCCACTCCTCCTGCGGTCGGTCCCAGTAGAGCTCGACGCCGTTGCCGTCGGGATCGCTCAGGTAGAGCGCCTCGCTGACGCCGTGGTCGGAGGCGCCGCTGAGCGGGACGCCGGCCTCGGTGACGCGGCGCAGCGCGTCGGCCAGCGAACGGCGGCTCGGGTAGCGGATCGCGGTGTGGAAGAGGCCGGTGCTGCCCTGCGGGGGCGGCGGGCCGCCGCGCGAGTACCAGGTGTTGAGGCCGATGTGGTGGTGGTAGCCACCGGCCGAGATGAAGGCGGCGTCGTCGCCGAGCCGCTGCTGCAGCTCAAAGCCGAGCACGCCGCAGTAGAAGCCGAGGGCGCGGTCGAGGTCGGCGACCTTGAGGTGGACGTGGCCGATGTCCACGCCCGGATCGATCGGCTGCGCGGGATCAGGCATCGAGCACCTGGTTGACGAGCCGGTCCGCCTCTGCGTTGTCGGCGCGGCGGACGTGGCGGATCGACCAGCCCTCGAAGCCCGCCAGCGCCCGCTTGACCTGGCCGTGCAGCTCGCGCAGCGTCGCGTCCTTGACCTTGTACTCGCCCTTGACCTGGCGCACGATCAGCTCCGAGTCACCGACCAGGTCGACCTCGCTCGCCCCCAGCGCCGCCGCCCGCTCAATTCCCAGCAACAGCGCCCGGTACTCGGCGACGTTGTTGGTGGCGGTGCCAATCCGCTCGCCTCGCTCCTCGAGCACCTTGCCCTCGCCGTCGCGCACGACAGCGCCGATCGCCGCCGGCCCCGGATTGCCGCGAGCTCCTCCGTCTACGTTGACGGTTAGCTTGGGCATCGAACCGGGGCGCCGAGCCCAAGGCGTCCGCGGGCGTCGCTGCGAGCGTTCCACTGCCGGGCCGGGCCGTCGAGCTGCGAGATCTCGCTGCCCCTGGCGATTGCCGAGACCGGCTCGCCGGGCTGGTCGAGGTCGACCGTCCACTGGTACCAGCAGAGCTCCCAGGCCGCAGTGACGCGCACCCGCCCCGGCGCGCCCGATGCGGCGCCAACTGACACGCGCGGCGCGCCAAGGGTGCGGGTCAGGCCGGTGACGGTCCGGGCCGCCTCGCTGGCGTTGAAGATGGCCACCGCTCGGGACAGCGGGCTCAGCGCAGTGGCGCGTCGTCGCGCGGCGATGCGACCCACGGTCGCCCCCGGCGCCGCAGGGTCCACCGTTCGGAACCGCTCGTACACGCTCACGTCGCCAAGCTAGCACCGACCTCGCTGCCTCAGGCCGGCGCGGCGGCGTCCGAACGCGCCGCTGCAACGACCTTCTCGGCCAAATGCCCCGGCACGGCCTCGTAGCGCTCAAACTCCACCGTGAAGTCGGCGCGGCCGCCGCTGATCGAGCGCAGGTCGGGCGCGTAGTCGAGCACCTCCGCCATCGGCACCTCGGCCTTGACCTCCGTCGCTCCACCCTTCGGCTCCATTCCGAGCGGATGGCCGCGGCGCGAGTTGAGGTCGCCGATCACGTCGCCGACGACATCCTCGGGACAGCTCACCGTGAGGCGGACGATCGGCTCCAGCAGCACCGGGTCGGCTTCTGCCATCGCTTCCCTGAAGGCCATCGCCCCCGCCACCTTGAAGGCCATCTCCGAGGAGTCGACGTCGTGGTGCTTGCCGTCAACCAGCCGCACGCGGATGTCCTTGACCGGATAGCCGGCGACGGTGCCGTGCCGCATCGCCTCGACGATCCCCTTCTCGACCGCCGGGATGAAGCCGCCTGGGATCGCCGCCCCCTTGATCTGGTTGACGAATTCCAGGCCGGCTCCGTCCTCGCCCGGCTCGATCTCGATCGTGCAGTCGGCGAACTGGCCACGCCCACCCGACTGCTTCTTGTATCGGGCATGGGCGCTGGCGTGACTGCGGATCGTCTCCTGGTAGGGCACGCGCGGAGGGTGCAGCTCGATCTCGACGCC
>DASTYR010000343.1:0-2226 GCA_035764795.1 Solirubrobacterales bacterium
GCAAGTGGACGATGCGCCAGTACGCGGGCTATGCCACCGCCGCGGAGACGAACCAGCGCTTCCGCTACCTGATCGAGCACGGGTCGACCGGCCTGTCGATGGCGTTCGACCTGCCGACCCAGCTCGGCCGCGACTCCGACGATCCGCTCTGCGACGGCGAGGTCGGGCGGACCGGCGTCCCGATCGACACGATCGAGGACATGCGGATCTGCTTCGACCAGATCCCGCTCGACCAGGTCTCGACCTCGATGACGATCAACGCGCCGGCGGCGATCCTGCTGCTGCTCTACGAGCTGGTCGGCGAGGAGCAGGGCGTCCCGTCCGAGAAGCTGCGCGGCACGGTCCAGAACGACGTGCTGAAGGAGTACATGGCGCGCGGCAACTACATCTACCCGCCCGAGCCGACCATGCGGCTGACCACCGACATCTTCGAGTACTGCCGCGAGAAAGTGCCGAAATGGAACACGATCTCGATCTCCGGCTACCACATCCGCGAGAAGGGCTGCTCGGCTGTGCAGGAGGTCGCCTTCACGCTCTCCAACGCGATCGCCTACGTCGAGGCGGCGCTCGAGCGAGGCCTCAAGATCGACGAGTTCGCGCCGCGGTTGGCCTTCTTCTTCAACGGCCACAACAACGTCTTCCAGGAGGTAGCCAAGTTCCGCGCCGTGCGGCGGATGTGGGCGGAGATCGTCAGGGAGCGCTTCGGCGCCGAGAACCCGAACTCGATGAAGATTCGCTTCCACACCCAGACCGGCGGCGTCACCCTCCAGGCTCAGCAGCCCGAGGTCAACATCATCCGCGTCGCCCTGCAGGGCTTCGCCGCCGTCTGCGGCGGCACCCAGAGCCTGCACACGAACGGCTTCGACGAGGCACTGGCGCTGCCGACCGAGCGCTCGGCCCGGATCGCCCTGCGCACCCAGCAGGTCCTCGCGCACGAGTCGGGCGCCGCGGACACCGTCGACCCCTTCGCCGGCTCCTACTTCGTCGAGTCGCTCACCGACGAGATCGAATCCCGCGCCAAGGAGCTGATGGCGAAGGTCGAGGAGCTGGGCGGCTCGGTCGAGGCGCTCGAGTTCATGCAGCGTGAGATCGAGGAGTCGGCCCACTCCTACCACGAGCGCTACAAGTCCGGCCAGGACATCGTCGTAGGCGTGAACAAGTACGTCACCGACCAGGTCGACGACGTCGACATCCTCCGCGTCGATCCCGAGGCCGAGCAGCGTCAGCTGACCCGCTTGCGGACCTTCAAGGAAGGGCGGGACCAGGCCGGGGTCGAGGAGGGCCTCGACAAATTGCGCGATGTCGCCCGCGGCGACGGCAACCTGCTGCACCCGATCCGCGCGGCGCTTGCCGCCGGCGCCTCGATCGGCGAGGTCTGCGGCGCGATGCGCGACGTCTTCGGCGAGTACCGCGGCGGCGCCTTCTTCTAGCCCCTCCCGGGAGCCGCCCACGCCGGTCGCTAGATCGGCGCATCGGACATTGACCCCCTTCAAGTGAGGTCAATGTCCGATGCGCTGTCGCAGCATCCTGGCGGCGCGTAGCAGCACGCGTCGTACCTGCGTTGGTTCATAGCGGATCTCGTAGTGCGTGAAGCGAAGCGGCGTCATCCCGGCCAGGGCGTGGTCTCGATCGCGTTTGACATCGCGAGCCTGGGCGGAGGGCGTGCGGTGATAGCGCAGGCCATCCGTCTCGATCACCAGGCCGAGATCAGGCCAGTAGAAGTCCACTTCCCAGCCGTTGACCCACTGTTTGCTGAGCGGCGGCGAAAGGCCGGCGGCCGCCGCAATCGGGCGGAAGTAGATCTCCAGATCCGAGTCGGAGAGGCGGAAGGTGCGCTTGTCAAGGACGCGGCGGAGAAGGGGCGAGCCCGGTTGACCCACGTAGTCGTCCAGCCGCGAGCGCAGTGTCTCCGGATCGGTCAGATCTTGCTTGTCCGCTTCGTTGACCGCTCGCTCGACTGCGATCGGGCCGACCTCTGTCGCTAGGTCGACCAGCGTGCGCACAACTGTTGTGACCGGTATCCCATCGCGCGATGAGATGTCATCTGGCGCAAGAGTCGGCCGGCCGCGGATCGTCAGGCCCGGGCGTCGCAGTTCGCACAGCCTCCACACGCTCACTTCGATTTGCCCAGGCTTCTCAGTGCAGATCCCCCAGAGCGCCGCAGCGCTGCGGTGGCTGAGCATCGCTCCGTCGCCGCAGGCCAGTACGGCCGCCATCCAGCGGCGC
>DASTYR010000344.1:0-2819 GCA_035764795.1 Solirubrobacterales bacterium
GCTGGCCGAGCAGCCGGTGGCGAGCCTGGAGGAACTGGCCGAGCTGGCAGCTTCCACGCTGATCCCGATTGCGGCCGACGAGAGCGTCGAGAGTCGCGAGGACGCCCTGCGCGGCTTCGAGCTCGGCGCGTGCGCAATGACCGGTATCAAGCTCTCGAAGGTCGGCGGCCCCGAAGCTGCGATTAAGATCGCCGAGGTCCTGCCCGCCTACATGTCGAGCGCCCTCGACGGGCCGGTCGGGATCGCCGCCGCGGCACAGGTGGCTGCGACGCTGCACGAGGCAGGCGAGCGGCCCGGGACGGGACTGGCGCACGGACTGGCGACGCAGCGGCTCTTCGCCGCTTCGATCGCGGCTGTCGGGCCGGAGCTGCGCGGCGACTTGTTGCATGCTCCGGCCGGGCCCGGCCTCGGTGTCGAGATCGACGAGGATGCGCTGCGCCGGCATCGGCTCTAGCCATGGACCCGACCAACGCCAACACCGCCCTAGCGTCGGCTTTCGCCGAGGAGCTGGCTCGCTGCGGCGTGCGTCAGGCGGTCATCTCGCCGGGCTCACGCTCGACGCCACTGGCGGTGGCGCTGTGGCGAGAGCCGGAGATCGAGACGACGGTGATCGTCGACGAGCGCTCGGCCGGGTTCTTCGCGCTGGGCGCCGCGCAGGCGAGCCGCACTCCGGTTGCGATCCTCTGCACCTCCGGCACCGCGGCGGCCAACCTCCACCCCGCTGTCTGCGAGGCCGATCTATCGGCGATCCCACTCCTGCTCCTGACCGCCGACCGCCCGCCCGAGCTGCGCGCGATCGGCGCCGGGCAGACGATCGACCAGATCAAGCTCTACGGCTCCTCGGTGCGCTGGTTCTGCGAGGTCGGGACGCACGATGCCGACGACAGCGGCCTCCTTCACTACCGCTCGACCGCCTGCCGCGCGGTAGCGGCGGCCCGCGGCGAGCCGCGGCCGGGACCGGTGCACCTCAACCTGGCCTGGCGCGAGCCGCTGGCGCCGGTGAAGACGGAGGACGCCGTCACGGCCAGTGACCCGCTTGCGCTAGACGGTCGCGGTGAGCGGCCGCTTACCGCCGTCACGCCTCACGAAGCCGCGCCGTCACAGTTCCTGCTGGACGAGGTCGCCGGTCACATCGAGCGGGCGAAGTCCGGGGTAATCGTCGCCGGCCGGCAACTCGACCGGCGACTGCGGGAGCCCCTCGCCCGGCTCGCCCGCGCCGCGGGCATGCCGATCCTCGCCGAGCCCACCTCGCAGCTGCGCTGCGGGCCGCACGACCGCTCGTGTGTCGTCACCGCCTACGACCTGCTGCTGCGCGATGAGGCTTTTGCCGAGAGCGTCGCACCGGATCTCGTCCTGCGCTTTGGCGAGATGCCGACCAGCAAGCCGCTGCGCAATTGGCTTGCCGGACCGGCTGTCCAGCAGATCGTCATCGACCCGCTCGCCGGTTGGAACGAGCCCAGCCGCCGGGCCGCGGCGCTGCTGCGTGCCGATCCCGTTCGGCTGAGTGAGGGCTGGGCGGCACGGCTCGACGGGGAGCGACCCGCACCCGCGATCTGGCTCGACGCCGAGCGTGCCGCCCGCGAGGCAATCGAGTCTGAGTTGGACGCCGAGGCGCTCCCAAGCGAGCCCGGCCTGCAGCAAGCTCTCGCCTCCGCCTACCGCGACGGCGACCTCGTCTACACGTCCTCCAGCATGCCGATCCGCGACCAGGAGGCCTTTCTGCCGAGCGCCGAGACCGACGTCCTCTTCCTCAGCAACCGCGGCGCCAACGGCATCGACGGCCTGGTCTCCTCGGGAATTGGTGCCGCGCACGCCAGCGGCCGGCCGACGACCATCATCACCGGCGATCTGGGGCTGCTGCACGACGTCGGCGGCCTCGCCGCCCTGCGCGACGTCTCCGTGCCAGTGCGGATCGTCGTAATCGACAACGATGGGGGCGGCATCTTCCACTTCCTGCCTCAGGAGTCGGTTCTAGGCCGCGACGAATTCGAGGCGCTGCTCGGCACGCCTCGCGGCGTCGACGCCTCGAAGGCCGCCGCGCTATTCGACCTATCCCACCGTCACCTCTCGTCGCTGGACGACCTCACTGCCGCGCTGACCGCCGGCACCGGCCTGATCGAGGTTCCAGTGGACCGCCGCACCAACGTCGCGCTGCACCGCCGCCTCGCCGAGCGGGTCGCTGCAGCGGTCTCCCGCTAGCAGGCGATCCGTCCCGCTTCGCGACCCGGGCCCGGCTGCCAGGCGGGGACGTAGAAGCCGACGCCGGGCTCGGACAAGGTCTTCGTGGGACAGCTGCCGTCGGCGTTGATTTGCATCAGCGCGTCGCCGATCCCGAAGCTGGCGGCTTCGGAGTTGCCGCCGCTGAAGCGAACGTAGGCCAGGCGCTGCCCGGAAGGGTCCCAGCTCGCGAAGAGCTCCAACTTGCCGGGGCTGCGGGTCAGGCGGCGCAGGCCGCTGGTATCGAGGACGTAGAGATCGGTGGCCCCGTCCGGGCCTTCGCGAACCAGCGCTATTGCTGCCCCGTCCGGCGAGTAGACCGGAAATCCGCCGTCGACGAGAAGACGGGTCGAGCGACCGCTGGCGAGGTCCAGCGCAATGGGTTCCGCTTCGTCCGTCCGCCGGTTGTCGTGCCGCGTCGCCAGCAGCGTCGTGCCGTCCGGCGAGAACGACGAAGCGAAATGCTCGAGCCCGTTGCGCCAGGGAGTGAGACGCCGTTGTGCGCCGCTGCCAACGTCGAGGAGCCAGATGGCTGCCGCCTCGAATCGCCGCCGAATCGTCCTGCGCCCCCGTTTCCTCACGCTTACGCGCTGCCTTGAGCG
>DASTYR010000345.1:0-5017 GCA_035764795.1 Solirubrobacterales bacterium
CTCCCTATACTTGCCCGAAGTCGGAGCGTTGGGGCCGGCCGAGGGGGAAACGGGTTGCACTGGAGGCAGTGAGATCGAGCCGTTGGAGACGATCCCGCAGGGACTGCATCACGATTCGAACGGGCAGTCGCTTTCGGAGCCGGAAGAGCTGCAGGGGCTGATTGCCCTCGGTCGCGAGCGCGGCTACCTCACCTTCGAGCAGATCGCCTCCACACTGGAGGAGGTAGACGTCACCAAGGAGCAGGTGGCAGGTCTGCACGCTCGTCTCGTCGAGCACGGCGTCGAAGTGATCGCCGAGGACGGCGTCAGCGCCTACAAGGAGCAGCGTGCCGAGGCAGCAAACGGGCAAGCCAAAAAGCCCGAGCTCGACCTGACCGTCGAACCGAGCCTCGACTCCCTGCGGCTCTACCTGCGCTCGATCGGCAAGGTCGATCTGCTCACCGCCGAGCAGGAGATCTCCTTGGCGAAGCGGATCGAGCGCGGCGACATGGTCGCCAAGCGGCAGATGGTCGAGGCCAACCTGCGCCTTGTCGTCTCTATCGCCAAAGGCTATTTGGGCCGCGGCCTCAGCTTCCTGGACCTGATCCAGGAGGGCTCGCTGGGGTTGATCCGGGCGGTCGAGAAGTTCGATTACCGCCGCGGCTACAAGTTCTCCACCTACGCCACCTGGTGGATCCGCCAGGCGGTGACGCGGGCGATCGCCGACAAGGCGCGGACGATCCGCATCCCGGTCCACATGGTCGAGAAGCTGAACCGGGTTGCCCACGTCGAGCGGCAGCTTGTGCAGCGCTTGGGACGCGAGCCCGAGCCGACTGAGATCGCAGCCGAGCTGCGCTGGCCACTGGCCGAAGTGCGGGAGATCCTGCGTGTCTCCCAGCTGCCGGTCTCGTTGGAGAAACCGGTTGGCGACGAGGACGAATCGGAGCTGGGCGACTTCGTCGCCGACGAAGGGACGGCGGAGCCCTTCGAGGAGGCGAGCGAACATCTGCAGCGCGAGGGCGTACGCAGGGCGCTCGAAGCACTGCCGGATCGCGAGCGTCAGGTGATCCAGCTGCGCTACGGGCTTTCCGGAACCGAACCGCTGACCCTCGAGGAGGTCGGTCAGACCTTCGGCGTGACGCGCGAGCGGATCCGTCAGATCGAGAACAACACGCTGAAAAAGCTGCAGCGCCTCCCCGAGGCGCAGATGTTGCGCGAAGCGAGCTAGGGCGCGGCAGCCCACCGTGTCCCTGCTCGGCGACAAGTTCTACTCGCGCGCCTCGCAGGCGATGGGGGCCGCTGGCCTGCGCCTGACCGGCAAGCTCAACATCCCCCTCTATCGGCTCAGCGGCGGCCGCGTCGGTGGCCGCATCGCCGACGCACCGGTGCTGCTGCTGACGACGACGGGTCGCAAATCGGGCCAGGCGCGGACGGTGCCCGTCGTCTACCTGGACGATGGCGAGCGACTGGCGGTGATCGGCTCGAATGCCGGCCACGGGCGCACGCCGGCCTGGTCGCTCAACCTGCAGGCAAATCCCGAGGCCGAGATCGAGATCGGCCGCGAACGGCGCAGGGTCCGTGCCCGCGTCGCCGAAGGCGAGGAGCGTGCCGAGCTGTGGCGCCGGCACAACGAGCAGTACTCCGGTTTCGACGAATACGAGGCCCGTACCGATCGCGACATCGCCCTCTTCGTGCTTGAGCCACGCTGAAACACATAAAATTCGCCGCGACAGCAGTCTTGGGGGAGTGCCTGAGCGGTCAAAAGGAGCAGACTGTAAATCTGCCGGCTCTGCCTACGCAGGTTCGAATCCTGCCTCCCCCACTAAATTGCCAAGGGTCGAGTGGTCACTCGCCCCTAGTGCTTCTCCCGGTACGTCATAAACCACTTCCGCCCGGAGTCGACCAGCACGAACAGGTAGTCGTACCGGCGCCCGTTACGAAAGACGGTCGCTGTCTTGACTTGGACTCGGAGGTAGTCGCTGCCGTGCTGGGCGAGAAGATCGACATCCGGTTTACTTGTCGCAGCTCCGGCACGCAGGCAGGATCGCATGGGATGCAGACAGCAAGCTGCATCGAGTCTGTGGATGATCCATGCGGGAAGATGGGTGGATGCAGAACAACCGCCTGGATGGCCGCACGATCGCAATAGCCGGAATCGGCGGCGGCCTCGGTCCCGTCGTGGCCGCGCGGCTCGCTGAGGCCGGCGCCACGATCTGCGGCTGCGACCGTGAGCGGGCCGGGGCGGAAGAGGTGCTCGGCGAATTAGGCCTGCCCGACGATCGACGCGACGCCCGCGGCGTCGACCTCCTCGACGAGGAGGCGACCGGCGAGTGGTGCGGTGCCCTGGTCGAGCGCTTCGGCGGCGTCGACTGCCTCCTGCATTTGGTGGGCGGCTGGCGCGGGGGGCAGCCGTTGCACGAGGCGCCGCTCGCCGACTGGGAGCTGCTCGAGGGTCTGCTCGTCCGCACCGTCCAGCACACGACGCGTGCCTTCCACGATGCGCTGCTCGCCGGCGAGCACGGCCGTTTCGTCCTCGTCTCCGCCAAGCAGGCGCAGGCACCCTCCAATTCGAACGCCGCCTACGCCGCTGCCAAGGCTGCAGCCGAGGCGTGGACGTTGGCGCTCGCCGACGGCTTCCAGGAGGAGTCGGCCACGGCCAACATCGTCGTCGTCGAGGCAATCCTGACCGCCGCGATGCGCGATCAGGCCTCCGCCGGGGACTACACCTCCTTCACCCCTGCCGAGCACATCGCCGAGGGGATCGCCTTCCTCTGCTCCGATGCCGCTGGGAAGATGAACGGCCAGCGCCTCAGCCTTACTATGGGCTGAGAGATGTCGAGCAATTCCGCCGAGGGCGAGATGACGATTCGCGAGCTCGCCGAGCGGACCGGGATGACGGTTCGCAACATCCGCGCGCACCAGACCAGGGGCCTGTTGCCACCGCCCGTTGTGCGCGGCCGCACCGGCTACTACAACGAGGAGCACGTCGCTCGCATCGAGCTGACCAAGGAGATGCAGGCAGACGGGCTCAACCTGGAGGCGATCCGCCGAGTGCTCGACAGCGGCGACGGTTCGGCCGCGGCGATCTTCGACTTCACCCGGGCGCTGCGGGCACCCTTCGAAGAGGAGGCGCCCGAGATATTCGAGGCCGACGAGCTGGTTGCGATCT
Organism: Solirubrobacterales bacterium; assembly: GCA_035764795.1. Lineage (GTDB taxonomy): Bacteria > Actinomycetota > Thermoleophilia > Solirubrobacterales > 70-9 > VRUE01. The sequence goes on from DASTYR010000345.1 coordinate 3,149, forward strand.
GGGGTCGTCAGGTGGAGCCGGAGCTGATCCGGCGCGCCGAAGAGCTCGGCGTCTTCCGTTCGCTGCCGGACGGGCGGATCGAGGTGATCAGCCCCAACCTGCTGCGCGCGGCGGCCGAGCTGGCCAAGCTGGGGATCGGGCCGGAGGGGACGATCGCAACCGCCGAGAAGCTGCGCAGCCACGCCGACGGCGTCGCCCGCGTCTTCGTCGAGCTTTTCGTCAGGGAGGTCTGGGAGCCGTTCGACCGGGCCGGAAGGCCCGATCGCGACTGGCCCCGGATGAGCGAGGCGCTGGAAAGGATGCGCCCGCTGGCCGCCGGTGCCCTGCTCGCCACGTTCCAGATCGCGATGGGCGAAGCGATCGAGAAGCAGAGCGAGCGCACCCTGCGCCTTGCCGCGGGTGGCGACTCAGGTTAGAGCGGCACCACCCAGCTCCTCGGACGCCGCGTCGTGGCCTTCGTAGGGGAGCACCGCGAAGTACATGAGGGACGGCAGCAGGGTCTCGAGCTCGTCGGTCGCATTGCGTTGCAGGCGCGAGTAGAGCACCGATTCGATCCCGCCGACCACTCCCACAGCAGCGATCGCCGACGGGGGATCGGACAGCGCTTTCCTCGCTTCGGCGTCTATGCAGGTGGCAAACCCGTCCATCATCTCGTCACGACGACGCAGGCCGGCGGGGCTGGAGGCGCGCGCCTCTACAACGATGGTGCGGGCTGGATTTGGATCTTCGGCGACGAACCCCAGCAGCGCCCGCAGGCCGGCTCGGAGCCGATCGCGCCAAGGAGCAGGCGCCTCGGAGAGGGCGGCGTGGAGGCACTTGTGCAGACGGGCTGCGGAGGCGTCGAAGGTGGCCAGAAAGCAGTCCTCCTTGTCCTTGAACTGCTCGTAGAAGGTCGGCCTGGAGACCCCGGCACGGCTGAGCACGTCCTGCACAGTGAGGGAGCGGTAGCCGAGCTCGTTGACACCGACGAGCATCGCCGCCAGCAGCCGCTCGCGCTGGATAGCTCGCACCAGGTCAGGAGGCAAGCTCCGTACCCCGGCAGGGAAACGTCCATCGGCACGGCTCAGCAGGTTGACGGCCTCGCGCAGTTCCGCGTCACTCCACTGGTCCCCCACTGCGCCAGTCAGCATGTCGTGGGTGAGGACGATCCGTTTCGGTGCCATAGGAACCTGGACGTTTCTACTGAAAATTTGACAGCCCTCGCAAGGTACCAAAGAAGTCCCTACCGTGTGGGGCTCGTCGGGCCGGCGAAGGTATTCTTTGCCGCCATGCGCCCGACGCTGTCGCCGCAGTTCATCGCCTCCCATAAGCGCGGCCGCATCATCGACGCTCTGGCCGAGCTGACAGCAGAACAGGGTTACGAGGCGACAAAGATCTCAGATGTGGTCAAGCGGGCCGCGGTGGCCCGCAAAACGCTCTACGACAACTTCACGGGCAAGGAGGACGTCTTCCTGAGGGCGTTCGACGTCGCCCATGAAGAGGTCCGCGGCCGGGTCGAGGAGGCCTGCGAGGGTGCCGGAGACGATTGGGAGGCGGCGCTCGACGCCGGTCTCGAAGCCCTCCTCGCCTACGTCGCCGAGCAACCTGCCCTCGCCCACCTCTGCCTGGTCGAGGCACGGGCTGCGACGGCCGACTCGGCCGCGCGCTACGACAAAGCAATCGAAGGCTTCATAGAGATGGCCAGGCGGTCTCTGCCTCGAGACAAGCGGTTGCCGGACACGACCGAGGAATGGCTGGTTGGCGGCGTCGCTTCGGTCCTGATCCAACAGATGCGTAGCGGGGGCGCCGAGCGCGCGCCAGAGCTACTGCCCGAGCTGCGCAAGTTCATCCTCAACCCCTACATCGGGGTTGGGTTGGCGCAGGGTGCGG
>DASTYR010000346.1:0-3242 GCA_035764795.1 Solirubrobacterales bacterium
CGTGAGGTTGGATGAGCTCACCGAGGCAGCTGGCGGGGCCCGGATCGTTGGCGACCCCTCGGTCGAGATACAGAAGCTTGTCTACGACAATCGGCAGGTGGAGCCGGGGGCTTTGTTCTTCTGTGTGCGGGGGAGTCGGGCTGATGGGCACGAGTTTGCGAGGGCTGCGGTTGAGGCGGGGGCTGTGGGGCTGGTTGTGGAGCGGGAGTTGGATGTGGGGGTGCCGCAGGTCGTCGTGCCGGATGCGCGGGCGGCTATGGCGCCGCTGGCGGCGCGGTTTTGGGGGGATCCGACCGCGGAGCTGAAGGTCGTGGGGGTCACCGGCACCAACGGCAAGACGACCACGGCATTTCTGGTCCGCGAGATCCTCGAGGCAGCCGGCGTTCGCTGCGGCCTGCTGGGCACGGTTAAGCAGGTGGTGGGCGGGGTCGAAGAGGCGGCGGAGCGGACGACCCCGGAGGCGATCGATCTGCAGGCCGCTTTCCGCCGCATGCTCGACGGCGGCGACCGGACCTGTGCGATGGAGGTCTCCTCGCATGCGCTTGCCCTGCACAGGGTGGACGCCGTCCGCTTCGAGGTCGCCGTCTTCACCAACCTCTCGCAGGACCACCTCGACTTCCACGCCGATATGGGCGACTACTTCCAGGCCAAGCGCCGCCTCTTCGCGACTGGCCCACGCACGGCGATTGTCAACGTCGACGACGAGTACGGCGTGCGCCTCGCCGACGAATTCGAGTGCCTGCGAATCTCGACCCAAGGGTGGGATGCCGACTTCGCCATCGAGGACGTCTCCCTCGATGCCCACGGCTCACAGCTGACGATTCGCCATCCAGGCGGCAGGGTGACGGTGCGGACGCGGCTGCCGGGCCACTTCAACGTCGCCAACGTGCTCGCTGCCTTCGCCGCCGCGACTGCGCTCGGTGTAGACCCCGAGGCAGCGGCCGCCGGGCTCGAGCAGGCTGCACCGCCCCCGGGGCGCTTCGAGCCGGTCGACGAGGGCCAGCCGTTCACCGTGCTGGTCGACTACGCCCACACGCCCGACTCGCTGGAGAACGTGCTGCGCGCGGCGCGGCGCCTCACCAAGGGCCGGGTCATAACCGTCTTCGGCGCCGGCGGCGACCGCGATCGTGCCAAGCGGCCGCTGATGGGTCGCGCCGCAGCCGAGCTCTCGGATCTCGCCGTCGTCACCTCCGACAACCCACGCTCCGAGCAGCCGGAGGCGATCGTCGAGGAGATCCTCGCCGGGATCGGGAAAGGGGACGACGTCGTGGTCGAGCCCGACCGCCACGCTGCGATCGAGCTAGCACTGTCGCGGGCCGCGGAGGGCGACACGGTCGTGATCGCCGGCAAGGGCCACGAGCAGGGCCAGGAATTCGACGGCGGACGGCGGGTCCCGTTCGACGACCGCGAGGTGGCGCGGGAGGGGCTGCGCAAGCTCGTCCGGGCGCAATGAGGTTCGGCCCGGAGGAGATCGCCGCCGCGACCGGCGCCGAGATCGTCCGCCGGGGCGGCGACGGCGCGCCGCGGCGGGCGGCGATCGATTCGCGCCGGGCTGAATCCGGCGATCTCTTCTTCGGGCTGCGCGGGGAGAGGGCCGACGGCGGCACCTTCGCCGTTGCCGCGATCGAGGCCGGCGCCTGGGGCGTGGTGGTGGACCGTGCGGCGGCGAGTTCGAACCTCGTCAAGCCAGGTTTGAGGAACGACGAAGTAGGCGATGCCGGCGCCTGGGTCTTCGCCGTCGAGGATCCACTTGCGGCGTTGCAGGGGCTGGCGCGCGAGTGGCGCCGTCGCCTCGGCGCCGAGGTCGTCGGCGTCACCGGCTCGGTCGGCAAGACCTCGGTCAAGGACATCGCACGGGCGCTTCTGCCCGGCAGCGTGCACGCCAACCGCGAGAACCTCAACACCGAGATCGGCCTGCCGCTGACGGTGCTCGAGGCGCCGCCCGCCACCGACGTCCTCGTGCTCGAGATGGCGATGCGCGGGCCGGGCCAGATCGCCGAGCTGGCGGAGATCGCCGAGCCCGGGGTGGCCGTCATCACCAACGTCGGACCGGTTCACGTCGAGCTGCTCGGCTCGGTCGAGGCGATCGCTGCCGCGAAGGCGGAGATCGTCTCCGCGCTGCCGCCCGACGGCGTCGCCGTGGTGCCCGTCGAGGCCGCCGAGCTCGAGCCCCACCTCGAGGAGGCGCCGCGGCTGCTGCGCTTCGGGCCGGGCGGCGACGTCGAGGCGCCCGGGGCGCGCGTCGAGGGCGGCGCGACCGAGGCGCTCGTCTCGACCCCGGCCGGGCGACAGCTCTTCCGCTTCCCCTTCGCCGAGCGACACAACCTGACCAACGCGCTGGCCGCGATCGCCGTTGGGGTTGCCCTCGACGCACCCCTCGCCGAGATGGCCGATCGCGCTGCGAACATTGGCTTCTCCCGTTTCCGCGGCGAGCGGCTCGAGCTTGGCGACGGGATCGTCCTCGTGAACGACTGCTACAACGCCAACCCGGTCTCGATGCGCGCCGCGCTCGATCATCTCGCCAGCCTCGACGGCGGCCGCCGCGTGGCCCTCCTCGGCGAGATGGCCGAGCTGGGGGAGGGCGCGCCCGCCTACCACCGCGAGGTCGGTGCACATGCCCGTAAACGGGGGGTCGACTTCCTGGTCGGCGTCGGCGAGCCGGCCAGGCCCTACGAGCCCGACGAGCTGGTCGCCACGCCCGAGGAGGCTGCGGAACTGCTTGCCGCCCGGCTCGAGCCTGGCGACGTGATCCTGGTCAAGGGCTCGCGCTCGGCCGGCCTGGAGCGGGTCGCCGAGACCCTCGCGGCCTTGCGAGAGGCTGCCTGATCCATGGGTGAGGTGTTGATCGCCGGCATGGCGGCGATGCTGATCTGCATCTTCCTCGGTCCCAAGTTCATCGAGTACCTGCGGGTCAAGGAGTTCGGTCAGCACATCCGCGAGGACGGGCCGCAGGAGCACCACACCAAGGCCGGCACGCCGACGATGGGCGGCCTGATCGTCTTCGTGGCGATCTGCGTGCCGTACCTGGTCCTCTCCGAGCGCGACGCACAGAGCTTGGCCGTGTTCGGTGTCGCGCTCGGCTGCGCCGCGCTCGGCTTCGCCGACGACTTCACCAAGATCGTCAAGCGGCGCTCGCTCGGACTCTCCGCCCGCTGGAAGCTGCTCGGTCAGCTCTTCCTGGCGCTGGCCCTGTGGTGGGTCGCGCGGCATGAGGTGGGATTGGAGCCGACCCTCTACTTCCG
>DASTYR010000347.1:0-3097 GCA_035764795.1 Solirubrobacterales bacterium
GTGATCGCCAATCGCGATCAGTGCCCGGCGATTCCCTACACGCCGGAGGAGTACGCGGCGGAGGCGCGGCGGGCGGTCGACGAGGGCGCCTCGCAGATCCACATCCATGCCCGCAAACCGGACGGCACGCCCTCCTACGAGGTCGAGGACTTCAAGGCGATCACCGAGGCGATCCTGGCCGAGGTCGGCGACGTGATCGTCAACTACTCGACCGGCGCGATCGGCATTCCGATCGAGAAGCGGATCGAGTACCTGCGGGAGTGCAAGCCGGACGTGGCCGCGCTCAACATGAGCTCGATGAACTACGCCAAGTACTCGTCGCGCCGCAAGGACTTCGTCTTCAAGGCGGTCTTCGAGAACAGCTTCGACACGATCATCGAGCTCCTGACGGCGATGCGCGAGCTCGACATCAAGCCCGAGCACGAGTGCTTCGACGCCGGTCACGTTGCCAACCTCGACCCGCTGATCGACATGGGGCTGCTGGATCGCTCACCGCTGCAAATCTCGCTTGTGATGGGCGTCAACGGCGGCATCCGGCCTACCCCGCGCAACGTCGGCTTCATGGCGGATCAGATTCCGGGCGGCGCCGAGGGGGAGCACCAATGGCAGGTGATCGGCATCTCGCGCGACCAGTGGAAACTGCTGGGCGCCGCGCTCGTGCTCGGCGGCAACGTCCGCGCTGGCGTCGAGGACAACCTTTACCTGCCCAACGGCGAGATGGCGAAGTCGAACGGCGAGCTGATCGCCAAGGCGCGCCAGATGGCCGAGGACGTCGGCCGCCGCGCCGCCAGCGTCGCCGAGGCGCGCCAGCTGCTGGGGGTTCCAAAGCGTGAGCGCTCAGCTGCGTAGCGGTGTGGCGGGGAAGTCGGCGTCCCTCCGCGGGAATTTGGTCGCCTGCCCTTCGGGCATGGCTCCGGAGCCTGCTGTCCGCCTATGGCGGACAAACATCAGATTGCATGTCGCCGCTTTGCGACATTCCCGCGGAGGGACACCGACTTCCCCCACTCGAGCCGCTCTGGCTGACGTTGGAGCTGCGGCAAATGACGACGAGCTTTCCTGCTCCGGGCTTGGGGCGAAAGCAAATGAGCTTCGGGGGCGCGTGGGGCGGGCATGCGGTCGGCCCCTGGGCGAATGTGGCCGAAGGCCGCGAAATGCAATCTGTCTTCTGCCCGCCATAGGCGTGCACCGACATCCGGAGCAGCGCCCGAAGGGCGCGCGACTCAATTCGCCGAGGGGCTGACCGCATGCCCGCCCTGCCCCTCAACGACATCAAGGTCCTCGACCTGACGCGGCTGCTGCCGGGCGGCTTCTGCTCGCTTCTGCTCGCCGACCTCGGCGCCGAGGTGCTGAAGGTCGAGGACACCGGCATGGGCGACTACATCCGCTGGGCACCGCCCTACTACGGCGGCGAGGAGGAGCAGGAGCTGGGGACGCGCTCGGCCCTCTACCTGGCGCTCAACCGGGGCAAGCGCTCGGTCCGACTGGACCTCAAGTCGGAGGCTGGCCGCGAGGCGCTGCTGCGCTTGGTCGAGCGCCACGACGTAGTCCTCGATGGCTTCCGACCCGGCGTGCTCGACAAGCTCGGCGTCGGCTACGCGCAGTTGCGCGAAGCGAACCCAGCCATCGTCTACTGCGCGATCACCGGCTACGGGCAGGACGGGCCCTACGCCCAGCGCGCCGGCCACGACATGAATTATCTCGGCCTCGTCGGTCTGCTGGGGCTGACTGGAGCCAAGGACGGACCACCCGTTCAGGCGGGTGGCCAGATCGCCGACATCGGCGGCGGTGCACTGATGGCCGCCTTCGGCGTGATGGCGGCGCTGCACGAGCGGCGCCGCTCCGGCGAGGGCCAGGCGGTCGACATATCGATGGCCGACGGCGCCCTCTCCTGGCTGGCGCTGGTCGCCGGCCGCTACTTCTGCGACGAGGAGGTGCCACAGCGCGGAGAGCAACAGCTCGCCGGTGGCCTGCTCTGTTACTACCCGTACGAGGCGGCTGACGGCTGGGTCACCTGCGGCGCCCTCGAGCCTAAGTTCTGGGCCGCCTTCTGCCATGGCGTCGAGCGCCCCGACCTGGTCGAGGCCCAGTTCGAGGCGCCCGGCTCTGACGCCTGGGCGAAGGTGGCCGAGGTGTTCCGCTCGCGCAGCCGCGCCGAGTGGAAAGCGTTCAACGACGAGCACGACTGCTGCATCGAGCCGGTCCTCGACCTCGACGAGGCGCTCGACTCGGAGCTGGTGCGGGCGCGGGGGATGGTCACCGAGCTGCAGCAGCCCCACCTCGGCGGGGTGCGCCAGCTCGGCAGCCCCGTGAAGATGAGCCGCACGCCCGCCGACCCGACCCGACCCGCGCCGGCCTTCGGCGAGCACACCGAGGAGGTGCTGCGTGATGTCGGCTACTCCGACGAAGAGGTCGCCTCAATGCTCGACTCCGGCGCCGCCGCCGGCCCCGGCGCCAGCGAGGCGACCTTCCGCGCATGACCGCCGACGGGCCTAAAACGTCCATATATCGGACGGGAGAGGCCCATCGGCCAGAGGGGCTGCGGATCGGCGAGCTGGCCGAGGCGAGTGGGGTGCCGGTGCCAACGATCAAGCACTACCTGCGCGAGGGGCTACTGCCCGAGCCGGTCAAGACCAGTCGCAACATGGCCTACTACCCGCCGGCCTTCGTCGACCGGATCAAGCTGATCAAGCAGCTGCAGGAGGAGCGCTTCATGCCGCTGCGGGCGATCAAGGCGGTGCTCGACGAGGACCCTGAGCGGGCGCGGGCGATGCTCGAGCTCGAGGACCGGATCCTCGATCGGGCGCTGGCCGGCGAGCGCACCCGCACCAGTGCCACCGAGGTGCGTGAGCGCTACGGCATCCCCAAGGAGGTGCTCGACCGGCTCGAGGAGCTCGAGGTCCTCAGCCCCAACAGCCGCGGCTACTCGCCGTCCGACATCAAGATCATCGAGGCGATCAGCCGTTTCCGCGCCGGTGGCTACGACGAGGAGATCGGCTTCACCGTCTACGACACGCTCCGCTATAAGACCGCGCTCGAAGAGCTGGTCCGCCAGGAGGTCGACGTGGTGATGAGCCGGCTCGCAGGCGAGTTCTCGCCC
>DASTYR010000348.1:0-4609 GCA_035764795.1 Solirubrobacterales bacterium
GCTCTGCTCCCGCCCGGCCGGAAGGAGTCAGAGATGGATCCGGCCGGGCTCCCGCGTCCGCCATGCCGGGCGGACGCAGTCGTACGAGCAGGGCGAGCAGCAACGGGTAGCCGAGGTGCGTGTAGGCGATCAGGCCCGCACAGGTCCAGAAGAGGACCTCAAGCACCGCCACGATCATCCCCTGCCACCGCCGAGCAGCTCCTCGTATAGGTCGAGGGTCGCCGATGCCGCTGCGTCCCACGAGTAAGGGCCCGCTGCTGCTGCGCGCGCCGCCGCCGCGAGCCGTGCGCGCGCCGCCTCGTCGGCGACCAGCTCCGCCAGCGCGGCCGCGAGGGCATCGGGGTCGCCTGGCGCGACCAACCGACCGGCGCCGTGCGCGGCGACCTCCGGGAAGCCGCCGACCGCGCTCATGACCAACGGCTTGCCGAAGGCGAGGCCCGTGTAGAGGACGCCGGAGTGCTCGGCGTCGTGGTACGGGAGCACGATGAGGTCGGCGCGGCGGAAGATCGGCGGGATCTCGGCGTCGTCGACGAAGCGGGGCAGGAAGCGCACCCGTCCGCGGGCGGACTCGGCCAGACGGCGCAGCGGCGCCAGATCCATGCGGGGGTTGCCGACGATCCAGAGCTCGGCCCCCTCGATCGCGCCGAAGGCGCGCAGCAGGGTGTCGATGCCCTTGTAGGGCCGCAGCAGCCCGAAGAAGAGGATCACCGGGCCCTCGGCGCCGTCCAACTCGGCGGGCAGCGGCTTCTCGTGGGGCAGGCGCGTCAGGTAGTCGAAGGCGCCGTGATGGATCACCCGCACCTGGGCGGGATCGAGGCCAACCTGCTCCTGCAAACGTCTCGCCCCGTGCTCGGAGTGGGCGATGACCGCGTCCATGCGGCCGAAGGCTCGCCGCGCCATCGCCACCTGACGGCGGGAAGGGTCGGGCGACAGGATGTAGTGGGCGGTCATCACCCGCGGGCGGCGACTGGAGATCAGCGCCGCGTCCAGCGCCGGCACCGTCAGCCACTGGTAGTGGACGACGTCGGCGTCGGCGCGATGCCGCAAGCGCCACATGTCGGAGAGGTGCTCGGCTGCCTTGAAGGCACGGCGCGCGGGCACGTCGAGACCGCGCCGGCCACTGCGCCGGTAGAAGCACTCCTCGACCCTGTAGCCGTCCGCCTCCGGCACCGGCCCGTAGAGGAAGTGGCTGGTCAGCAGCTCGACGTCGGCGCCAGCGCGGGCGAGCGCCGCGGCAAGGGCGCGGTCGTAGGGCGGGGTGAAGGCCGACGGGTCGACCATCTGGACACGGATCGGCTGCGGCATCAGGCCGACGATTATCGTGGCCGGCGTGGCGCCCACGCTCTCCTACTGCGTCGTGAACACGAACGGGCGCAAGGACCTGCTCGTCTGCCTGGAAGCGATCGAGCGCACTCACCCGGAGGAGATCGAGGCTGAGGTCCTCGTCCTCGACAACGCCTCCGAGGACGGCTCGGTCGAGGCCGTGCGGGAGTGGGAGCGCGATCGTGGTGCGGGGCGCGCCGGCGAGCTGCGGTTGATCGTGCGCGAGCGACGCGCCGGCAAGGCCGAGAACGACTCGACCCTGCTGCGCGAGGCGAGCGGCGAGTACTGCCTGTTGCTCAACGAGGACTCCGAGCTCCGCCCGGGGGCGACGCGAGCGCTGCTGGAGGCGCTGGGGGCAGACCAGGGCGCGGCGGCGGCGGGTGCTCAGCTGCTCGACTCGGGGGGCCGGCCAGTCCCGTGCGCCTGGCGCTTCCCCGGCGTGCGAACGGCTTTGGTCGGTGCCGTCTTCCTGCACCGCCGCCTCACCGTGCAGAGCGGCGGCGACGAGGTCGGCCCGGTCGACTGGGCGCAGTCGAGCGCTCTGCTGGTCCGGCGTCGCGCCGCGGAGGAGGTCGGCTACCTCGACCCGGACTTCTTCGTCTACTACGACGAGTGCGACTTCTGCAAGCGGCTCGCCGATGCCGGCTGGCGGACGCTCTTCGTGCCCGCCGCCGAGGCAGTCCACCACGACCAGCTCTCCACCGACCTCGGCAGCGGCCTGCCCCGCATCGTCGAATTCCATCGCAATCGCGACCTCTACATGCGCAAGCACCACTCGCGGCCAGCGGCGCTCGCGGTCCGCGCCCTGACCGCCTGGTCCTACGCGCTGCGGGCGCTAGCCGCGACCGTGCTGCCACGCCGGCCGGCCCGCATCTACTGGGCGCACGCCCGCCAGGCGCTGCAGCCGACGCGCGGCGAGGGGCTGCGCCCACCCGCCGTTAGTTGAGCACCCAATGGGTGTCCAACTAACGGCGGGTCTAGCTGCGTGCGTCCTCGTTCATCTGCTCGACCTCGTAGGCCTCCGGGAGCCCGCCGTCCACCGTGGGCGGTCTCTCGCGCGCGGCGCGCAACTGGGTGAGCAGCTCGCGCGGGTGGCGCAGGTGCCTGAGCCATCGCCGCTCCTCGGCGCTGAAGAAGCCGCTGGCAAGCAAGACGATCGGATAGGCAGACAGCAGGGCGGCGCGCGCCAGCAGACCTAGAGCGCCTTCGGTCGGCAGCAGCGCCTCGCCGATGCCGATCAGCGCCGCGGCGATCGCCACCACGCGGGCCAGCCGCGACCACTCGTAGGGAACCGGGAAGAGGCGCTGCGTGAATCCATACATCAGGGCGACAACGACGAGATAGGAGGCGACGAGGGCAATGCCGGCGCCGACGATCCCCAGCGGCGGCACGAGGACGAGATTCAGGACGACGTTGACGAGGAGGGCGGCGAGCGTCGCCGGCAGGTTGAGCTCGGTGCGGCCGGTGCGGCCGAGGATCACCAACTGCACCATGTAGAGCGCGTAGAGGGCGATCGCGGCGGAGATCAGCCCGGCGGCTTCGTAGGAGTCGAAGAACTCCGGTGCCGCCAGCGCGCGGGCGATCCAGCGCGCGAAGAGCCAGATGCCGATCACGACGGGAGCGATCCCGGCGACGAAGAGGCTGACGACGACCGCGTAGAAGCGGCGCGCCTCCGCGTCGTCGCGGATCGAGTAGGCGAGCGGTGGCCAGGCCAGCTGGAAGCCGCGAACCAGGATGTTGACCCCCTGGGCGAACTTGACCGCCAGCGCGTAGAGGCCGGCCTCGGCCGCGCCAAGTGCGAGGACGATGATGACCCGGTCGACGAAGTTGAGTGCGTAGAGCGACAGCTCCGCCGGCATCGTCGGCAGGCCGAAGCGCAACATCCTCCGCAGCAGCGGACCGTCGGGGCGCAGCGAGAGGCGGCGTCGGTGGACGACGATCAGGCCGAGCACAAAGACGGCGCCGCTGAGATAGCTGCCGAGCAATAGTCCCCGCGCCCCTTCGTCGGCGCCGACGATCAGCGCCACGGTGAGGAGGACCGCGGCGATGACGTTGGCGATCGTCACCGTGAAAAAGGCCCGGGCGCGCTCCTCGAGCCGGAACAGGGTGAGCAGGTACTCGTGCAGGGTCGCCACCCAGAGGCCCCCGATCGCGATCCGCATCAGGTCCGGGGCGCGCTCGTCGAGAAGTGCTTCGGAGAGCGGCGCGGCAAACGGCAGCGCGATCAGGGCGGCAGCGGTCGCGAACCAGAAGAGCGCCGCAAAGGCGGTGGCGACGATGCGGTCGGGGTCCTCACCGGCCTTGTAGTAGAAGCGCAACACCGCCTCGATGACACCGAAGCGGACGAGGATGCTGGCCGCGACGACGGCGGCGAAGAGGACCTCGGCGAGGCCGTAGTCCTCCAGCGCCAGGTAGCGCGTGTAGAGCGGCAGCAGGGCGACCGCGATCAGCTTCGAGAGGATGTTCGCCGCGGTGTAGGCGACGCCGGTGGTCGCTAGGCGGCGCAGGTATCCCGACACGGCGCGAGCCTACGCGGAGCCGCGGACCGGGGCCGCAGCAAGCGACGCTCCGACGGCCAGCAGAACCCAGGCGATCGGGTCCTCGAAGAAGCCGGCGTAGGCCATCGTGTGGACCAGCAGCGCCGTAAAGGCGGCTAGAACCGCCGCACGCCCGAGCGCTAGGCCGGCGGGTCCTGTCGCCGGAGAATGGATTGGTCGAGACAGCGAGGCTCGCAGGCCAGTGGCCAAGGTCCACACGGCGACGATTAGAAGAGCCAGGTAGGCGGTGAGGCCGATCAGTCCCTGCTCGGCGGCGACGGTGACCGGTTGGGTGTGGGAGACGGCTACCGGGGCCTTCTTGGTGGCGACGTGTTCGCGGTAGGCGCGGGGGAAAGAGCCGGCGCCGTAGCCCCAGAGGGGGCGTTGGGCGAAGAGCTCGGCGCCGCCGGAGACCAGGTTGGCGCGGCCGCCGGTGTCGACGTTGATCCGGGACGGGTTGAGCTTCGAGACGCCGCCGGCGAAGATCACGACGACGAGGGCGAGCACCGCCGCGGCGCCCGCTGCAAGCAGCGTCCACCTGACGCTCCAGCGCAGGGCGGCGAGCACGGCCAGTCCTCCCAATAGGGCGGCGAAGCTCGACTGGGAGAAGGTGGGGACCAGGCCGAGCCAGAGGACCGCAACCAACCCGGTCAGCGCCGCCAAGGTGCGTCTCTCCTTCGCCCACAGCAGCACGGCCATCGCGATCGTTACCACGAGCGCCAGGTAACGCCCGTAGATGTTCGGATCCC